>JBFJKG010000216.1:0-4301 GCA_041635075.1 Solimonas sp. | reverse complement strand
CATGCGTTCATTTATTGTCGCTTGCTCATTTATTGAATCAGATTCATAATCCGCGCCCAGTTCATCCAGGCTGATCGCGTGAGCACCAAGGAACGCAAGCTGCGGGAATTCGCGGAGCGCGAGCAGCGCTTCCTCGATGTCGCGCGCGAGCTGATCCAGCGCGACGGCCTGCTCAATCTGGCCATGGCGCGGATCGCCGAAGAGTCGGATTACGCCGTCGGCACGCTCTATCAGCACTTTTCCTCCAAGGAGGATCTGCTGATGGCGCTGGTGACCGAGGACGTGCGCATGCACGTCGACATGTTCGAGCGCGTTGCACGCTGGGATGCCAAACCCCGCGAGCGCATGTTCGCGATCGGTGTCGCCGACATGGTCTTCGTGCGCCGTCATCCCGAGCACTTCCGCCTCGCCCAGTATGTGCTGACCGAGGTGGTCTGGGGCGCGGCTTCGGCGACGCGCCGCCAGATTCTGCTCGATGCCAACCAGCCGTTGGGCGCGATCGTCCATTCCATCGTCCGCGACGCCGTGACCCAGGGCGACCTGGAATTGAACGGATTGGCGCCGGAAGAGGTCTGCGTCGGGCTGTGGTCGCTGACCATGGGCATGCACAGCCTGGTACATGCCGAGGGCATGCTTCAGGACTTCAATGTGCTCGACCCGTACCGGCTGATGTGCCGACACCTGCAGACCCAGCTCAACGGCCTGAACTGGCGCCCGCTGTTTGACGCTACCGATGGTCCGGCGCTCGACGCGCTGATCGAACGCATTTGCCACGAGGTATTCAATGATCTTTGTTCCCAATAGGCGCGACCTCGCGCGGCTGCTGCTGATGGCGGGTTGTCTCGGAGCCACTCCGGCGCAGGCCATGACGCTGTCCGAGGCACTGCAGCGGGCGGCCGAGCACGACCCGGCGGTTGCGCAATCGCTGGCCCTGTATGACGCAGCGCGGGAGGCCGGCAAGCAGGAGCGCTCGGAACTGTTGCCCTCGCTCGGAGCCAGCGCCGGCTACACCTATACGGACCGCTCTACCGAAAGCGCGTTCTTTGGCAGCTTTGATGAGCATTACAAGAGCTGGGACGCGGGCGTCGAACTGCGCCAGCCGCTGTTTCGCCTGGATTGGTTTGCACGCGGGCGGCGCGCCAAGGCACAGGACGCCCTCGCCGAAGCAGGCCTTGCCGATCGCAAGCTGCAGCTGCTAACGCGAGTGGCAGAACGCTACTTCGCGGTGTTGGTGGCGCAAGACGCCGTGACCCAGGCGCGGGCCGAAGCCGAAGCCGTACGAAAGTCGCTCGATGACACCCGCAAGCGATACGAGGTCGAGCTGATCCCCGGCACCGATCTCAAGGAAGCGCAGGCGCGTGACGATCTGGCGCGAGCGCAGCTGCTGGTGGCCGAGCGTGAACTGGAAACGGCACGCGATGCGCTGGATGAGACGACCGGCAACGGCCACGCGGACCTGCCGGGCCTGAAGCCCGATGTGCAGTTCCCGCCGCTGACCCCGGCTGACATCGAGGTTTGGATCAAGGCGGCGCGCGAGCAGAACCCGGCGTTGATCACCGCGGCGGAAGACCTGAAGGTCGCCAGCAACAACGTCCGCAGCCGGCAGTCATTGGCCGCGCCGAGCCTGGATGCGGTCGGGCGTTATTCGCGCAACGACACCAGCGAGTCGCAGATTGGTCAGCTGGCCGATCAGGGGCAGATCGGCGTCGAACTGACCGTGCCGATCTACGCCGGTGGCGTCAACAGCAGCCTCGTGCGCGAGGCGCGCGCACTGGAGCGCGCAGCCGCAGCGAATCTTGAGCGGTTGACGCTGGAAACCGAACGCCAGACCCGACAGTTGTATCGGCGCGTGCAGACCGGGTATGCGGAAATTGCGGCCTATCAGCAGGTGCTGACGTCGGCGCTGGCCGCCGAACAGGCCACCACCTACGGCTATGACGCCGGTACGCGCACGATTTCCGACGTGCTGGATGCCAAGAGCCGGGCGGTGCAGGCGCGGCGCGATCTGAATCAGAGCCGCTACAACCTGCTACTGAGCCTGCTGCAACTGCGGCAGATCGCAGGCACCTTGTCGGAACGCGACTTCACGGAAATTGACCGCCTGCTCAGCCCGTCTGTAGCGGTGTCGAACTGAATCATCAGGGAAATAGAGTTATGAAAAAGCGAATGTTCATCATGCTGGTCGCGGTGACGGTCGTCTTCGGTGTTGTCTTCGGCATGAAGTGGTTCGGCAACAAGATGATGAACGAGTACGTCAACAACATGCCAACGCCGCCGGTGACGATAACCGCGGCAGCGGCGGAGCCGATGCGCTGGGACAATACGCTGGAGGCCATCGGCACGTTTGTTCCGGTGAATGGTGCTGACGTTACCGTCGAGGTCGGCGGCATAGTCACTGCAATCCAGTTCGAGTCCGGTGCGCGCGTCGAGAAGGGCGACCGCCTGATCACGCTGGATGCTGCCAACGAGCGCGGCGAGTACCGCAAGCTGCAGGCGCAGGCAGAGCTGGCTGAGCTGAATCGCGCGCGCCGCGAGAAGCTGTACAAGCTCGATGCCGTGTCCAAGTCCGACTATGACGCTGCAGTGGCGGAGGCCAATGCGGCCAAGGCTGCCGCCGAGGCGCAGGCCGGCAAGCTGGCACAGAAGGATATCCGCGCACCGTTCTCGGGTGTGCTCGGCATTCGCCGCGTGAATGTCGGACAGTACCTGTCGCCGGGCACACGGATCGTCAACTTGCAGTCGCTTGACCCGATCGACATCGACTTCTCGCTGCCCGAGCAGTACAGCGGACGGGTCCAGGCCGGCTACAAGGTCGCGGTCAAGGTGGAAGCCTTCCCCGACGAGATCTTCGAGGGCGAAGTCACCGCAGTTGAACCGCGCATCGATGCGGCTACGCGCAACTTTGGTCTGCGCGCGCGGTTGCCGAACGCTGATCTCAAGCTTCGCGCCGGGCTGTTCGGCAACGTCCACCTGAGCCTGCCTGGGGTGCGCGAAGTGGTCGCGCTGCCGCGCACCGCGATCAGCTATGACTCCTACGGCACGTCGGTGTTTGTTGTGCAGCCGAAGAAGGTTGACCCGGCGGCCGAGTCAGCGGATGCATCGGCCGCAAAAGCTGGATCAGAGACGCCTGCACTCGAGGTGTCGCAACGTTTCATCAAGCTGGGTGAGGTCCGCGGGGATTATGTCGCGGTGCTCGATGGACTCAAGGAAGGCGAGCAAGTTGCCACCTCTGGCTTGCTGAAGTTGCGTAACCAGCAGCCGGTCATCATCAACAACGAATCAACGCTGAAGCCTGAGCTGAAGCCGACCCCCACTGAAGGCTGAGCACGGATATCGCGGAGTCAGGCATGCATTTCACCGACATCTTCATCAAACGCCCGGTACTCGCCACGGTCATCAGCCTGGTGATTCTGCTGCTGGGCCTGCGCGCTGGCCTGAATCTCACGGTTCGCGAGTATCCCTTTCTGCAGAATGCGCAGCTCAACGTAAGCGTCGCCTACCCGGGCGCCGATCCGGCGCTGATCGAGGGCTTCATCACGACGCCGCTGGAGCGCGAGATTGCTACCGCAGATGGCATCGACTTTCTGACTTCGACCAGTACGCAGGGGGTGAGCTCGATCACCGCCAACCTGCGCATGGACAAGGATCCGAACGAGGCGTTGACCGAGATATCGGCCAAGGTCAACAAGCTGCGTAACCAGTTGCCGACGGGTTCTGAAGATCCGATTCTCGAGATTTCCGAGGCCGGTGGCACGGCTGCGATGTACCTCTCGTACTACTCGGAAGTACTCGACAAGAGCCAGATTACCGACTATCTCCGCCGCATCGTTGAGCCGCAGCTGGCCTCGATTCCCGGCATCGAGAAAGCAGAGATTCAGGGCGCTCGCACCTACGCCATGCGCATCTGGTTGAAGGCTGATCGTCTGTCTGCGCATGATCTGACTGCCAGCGAGGTGTTTTCACGTATCCGCGAGCAGAACGTGCTCTCCGCGGTCGGTGAGACCAAAGGCAGCTACGTCAAGATTGGTCTGTCCGCGCAGACGGACATGCGCACCGTCGATGACTTCAAGCAGATGATCATCAAGAGCGACGGTGAATCAGTCGTGCGTCTGGGCGATATCGCCAACGTGGTGCTCGGCTCAGAGAACTATGAAGGCGGGGCCGGCTGGGATGGCTCGCCCGCCGTCTTCGTCGCGATTCGTGTGCGCCCCAATGCCAACGTGCTCGACGTCACCGAGGCCGTCAACAAGATATGGCCGGACATGCAGGCCGCGCTGCCGGAGGGTCTGGGCGCTGAGATT
>JBFJKG010000215.1:0-4329 GCA_041635075.1 Solimonas sp. | reverse complement strand
GCGTAGCGCTCCATGAAGCGCTCACCGTTCTTGTTGGTGAGATAGCCACCTTCGCCGCGTGCGCCCTCGGTAATCAGACAGCCGGAGCCATAGATACCGGTGGGATGGAACTGCACGAACTCCAGATCCTGCAATGGCAGGCCGGCGCGCAACACCATCGCGTTGCCATCACCGGTACAGGTATGTGCGGACGTGGCGGAGAAGAACGCGCGGCCATAGCCGCCCGTCGCCAGAATCACCAAGTGCGCACGGAAGCGATGCAGCTGACCGGTTGCCAGGTCCCAGGCCAGCACGCCCTTGCAGGAGCCGTCCTCATCCATCAGCAGATCCAGCGCAAAGTACTCGATATAGAACTGGGCCTTGCACTTGAGCGACTGCTGGTAAAGCGTGTGCAGCATGGCATGGCCGGTGCGATCAGCCGCCGCGCAGGTGCGCTGCGCCGGAGGACCCTTGCCGAACTCGGTGGTCATGCCACCGAACGGACGCTGATAGATCTTGCCCTCGGGCGTGCGCGAGAACGGTACGCCATAGTGCTCCAGCTCGATGATCGCGGGGATTGCCTCACGCGTCATGTACTGGATCGCATCCTGATCGCCGAGCCAGTCTGACCCCTTGACGGTGTCATAGAAGTGCCAGCGCCAGTCATCGCGGCCCATGTTTGACAGCGCAGCGGAAATACCGCCCTGCGCCGCAACGGTATGCGAGCGCGTCGGAAACAGTTTGGTGATGTTTGCGGTCTTCAGGCCCGCTTCGGCCAAACCCAGCGTCGCACGCAGGCCGGCACCGCCGGCGCCAACCACGATCGCGTCGTACTCGTGATGGATGATTTCGTAATCAGACATTTCTTTTTCGATCCGGTTAGCCGAGCGCAACTTTGAGTACCGCGAATATCGCGGACACGCCCACAATCACGTGAAAGAACTTGGACAGCACCAGCGCCGCGAGCTTCCAGCCCTCGTGACTGACGTAATCCTCGATGACGACCTGGATGCCGAGCATCGAGTGGTACAGCGTGGCTGCCAGAAAAAGGACCAGCGTCACTGCAACCGTCGGCGCCGCCACCCACCAGCGAACGGCCTCGAAGCTGGCGGTGCCGGTCGCCAGCTGGGCCACGGAAAATACGAACCACAGCGACAGCGGGATCAGGGCCAGCGCCGACAGGCGCTGTACCCAGAAATGATGAACGCCGTCCTTGGCAGAACCAAGACCGCGTGCGCGGCCCAAGGGAGAACGCAGACTGCTCATGATCAGTTCCTCAGGCGTAGCAGGCGACGGCCCATGCCGCGGCCGTCAGTAGAAGGGAGACCACCACCACGGCATATCCGGAGCGCTCGGCCACTTTCAGGTCAAAGCCCCAGCCGATATCCCAGAACAGATGGCGGATGCCGTTGCAGAGGTGATAGGTCAGCGCCCAGCTCCAGCCAAACAGCAGCACCTGCCCGTACCAGGCGGTGATGTGCAGCGCATACGCGTTGTACCAGGTCGGACCCGCTGCCAAAGCGATGAACCAGCCCGCCAGCAGCAGGGTGCCCATGCTCAGACCAATCCCGGTAATGCGGTGCGCGAACGACAGCAGCGAGGTCCACTGAAAACGGTAGTACTGTCCGAGCATGAACGGGGACAGGGGGCGATTGGCTGCTGGGTCTTTGGTGCTCATTCCGGCTCCCGATGGGGACGTGAAATCTCTTGGATCGGCGGGGATACTAAAAATCGATGCAGCGCCCGTTCTTCTCCCAATCACCGTACCGTGTGGGATCGGGGCCGTCGCGGCGACCGCCTATCTCCTTCACCGGCGGCGCAGGCTCTGACTGCTGGACTGCGCTCTCGGACCGCAACAGATCAGCCAGGGGAATCACCGCTGCGTCCGTCCTGGCATCGGGATTCTCCGAAGCGACGGTCGTAGGGGAAGCCTTGGGATTGGTCACGGTAGTCGCTGGAGGGGGTCTGTATAACCCCCATAGTGTGACAAAATTGCTGCACTGCACGCAATGAAAACTCTCACCGCACTGCCGCTGACCGAACTTGGCTACCTTCATATAGAAGGGGTTGACGCCGAGACATTCCTGCAGGGGCAGCTCAGCAGCGATTTGCGCAAGCTCACCCCAGAGCTGGCGCAGATCAGCAGCTATAACACCGCCAAGGGTCGGGTACTCGCGCTGCCGCATCTGATGCGCACGTGCGACGGCGGAATCCTGCTGGAGCTGCCGCGGCCGCTGCTGGACAGCACGCTGGCGCGGCTGCGGATGTTCGTGCTGCGGGCCAAGGTCAAGCTGCAACTGCCAGACCTGCACGCCATCGGCATCTGGGGCAGTGACGCCACACACTGGCTGCGAGCAGCTGGACTCACCCCCCCGGAGGCTGCACTGGCCTGCACGCATAACCCGGACATCGGGCTGAGCGTGCTTCGCAGACTGGGAACCGACACGGCGCGCTACAGCGTGATTGGTAGCACGGAGTCGCTGCAGACCTTACGCCAGCAAGTGCCCGCCGACGCCTGGCGCACCGATTTCAGCCGCTGGCGGCTCCTGGATATCGAAGCCGCCGTACCCACCGTGCTGCCGGAAACCCGCGAGCTGTTCATTCCGCAGATGCTGAACCTTGACCTGCTCGGCGGCATCGGCTTCGACAAGGGCTGCTATACCGGACAGGAGATCGTGGCACGCCTGCACTTCCTGGGTCAGGTCAAGCGGCGTATGTTCGTAACGACAGTAACCAGCCATTGCCCCGCGCCGGGTGCCGCCATCGTCACCGATTCCGGCCAGGCCGCCGGCGAGATCGTGGATGCGATGCTCGACGAACAGGGCGAGTGTCGTGCCACCAGCGTCATTCAGCTGAGTCAGCGGCAATCGAATCTGCAACTGAAGGAAGGTGGCGGTCGTATCATGGTGGTCAGCGGCCCCGAGAGCTGAGCTGACGCTCGCCGCTGCCATCAACGGAGATCATCATGGCCCGAACGATATGCAGCGCAATGTCGCTACGCTTGCTGCTGGGCGCGCTGACGCTGATTGCCGGTGGTCACGTTCGGGCTGCTGATCGCATACAGGACGCGCCAGAAGTCCTGCTGCCGGTTGCCGAAATACAAGCGCAGTTGGCATTGGCCAAGCCCGACCCACTGCGGTACGCGGTCGTGCATGCACTGAATCTGGACCTCAGAAGCGGCGACTGGGACGCACCGGAGCCGGGCCTCGCGCGCTGGCGGCTGCGCGTGCGCTCACCGGGCGCGCGCGTGCTGGGCCTGCAACTCGACCACGTGCAGCTACCCGCCGGCGCCGAGCTGTGGATCAGCGATCTGTCGGGCCGTGACCGGCAAGGCCCCCTGCACCCCTCTCCGGACGGCCAGCTCTGGACGCCGATGGTGCGCAGCGAGTCGGCCCTGCTGGAGCTACGTGTGCCTGCGCAGCAGCAGGGCACTGCAACTTTGACAGTCGTTGCAGCACAACATGGCTACCGCAACCCGTTCGAAGGCTATCCCAGCAAGGGCGCGTTTGGCGACTCGGGCGCCTGCAACATCGATGCCGCATGCAGCGATGGCAACAACTGGCGCCCGGAAATTCGCTCGGCGGTACTGCTGACCATAGGCAACAGCACGCTATGCAGCGGCACGCTGGTCAACAACCAGCGGCAGGATGATCGTCCACTGATCCTGACCGCCAACCACTGCGGCGTGAACACGCTGAACGTGATCACCACGCGCGCCTATTTCAATGTGCAGAAGAGCAGTTGCGGCGCCAACAACGATGGCCCGATAACCGACAACATCGCAGGCCTGCGTTTTCTTGCCAGCGACAGTCGCTCGGATTTCGCATTGTTCGAACTTGCGCTGCCACCCTCCGCAAGCTTCAAGGCGTACTACGCAGGCTGGAACGCAGATCCGGACGCGAGTCCGCAGTCCGGGGTGGGCATCCATCACCCCAGCGGCGACGACAAGAAGATCAGCACCTTTAGCAGTTCAGCGCGACGCGCCGACGGCACGCGCATCGGCAGTCTGCTCGGAGGCTTCACAGTCGATGCCTGGCAGGTCGTCTGGGCGCGCGGGACTACCGAAGGCGGCTCCTCCGGCAGCGGCCTGTGGAACCAGAATCACCAGCTCGTGGGCACGCTCTCAGGTGGCAGCTCCTCCTGCGATGATCTCGGTGCGCCTGATTTTTACGGGCGCCTTGAGCAAGCCTGGGCGGCATCAAGCGCCAGCAACGGCCAATTGAAGGCACACCTGGACCCGGCCAACAGCGGATGCCTGACGCTCACGGGCAAGAATTCCGGCGCCGCACCCGCAGCCGGCTGCGGCGGTAACGGCAGTAGCACCGGGGCCGCAGGCGGAGGTGGCGGAGG
>JBFJKG010000214.1:0-4330 GCA_041635075.1 Solimonas sp. | reverse complement strand
GCGCGTCCACTGACGCTGCCTCCGAAGATGCGTATGCGGATTCGGCACCATCAGACGATGCCGCCGCGTTTGAGGATTCAGGCGCAGCCCCCGCGGATGACGCCGCCGCTTTCGAAGATTCGGGCGCGGCACCGGCCGACGACGCCGCGGCCTTCGCGGACTCCGGCAGCGGCGACGCCTCGGCCGCTGATTTCGCGGATACCGGCTCGACCGATGAGTCCGCTGGCAGCTCGGATTCGGCACCAGCAGAGGACTATGACCCGGCCGCCGCGTTCGCCAACGACTCGACCGAGTCCTACACCGCGCCGCCGCAGGCGACGCCGGGCGCCGCTGCCTATGGCGCCGAGCCCTATTCAGCCGATAGCGGGTCCGACTCCTATGGCAGCGATGAGGGTTACGGTGATTCTTCATCAGAGTCGTCGGAACCGGAGCGCGATCCGATACAGCTGTATGCCGGTGCCGACTACGCGTGGCTGACCGCCTCGCTTTCCAGCGATCAGCTCAAGGCCAAGTTTGGCGGCGACGAGTTTGACTCGCGCTTTTACCGTGGGCGCTTCGGCACCCGCTTGTTCGGCAAGATTGGCGTTGAAGGCCAGTTCGGCTTCTCCGATACCGACGATACCGAGCCCGGCGATGTCGAGGTCAGCGAGTACGTCGGTGTGTTCATCGTGCCGACCGGCGTGATTTTCGATCTGATCGAGGTCGCGGCCCCGATCGGCTACAGCGTGACCGAGCTTTCAGGTCGCGGTGCCAGTCACAAGTTCGATGCCTTCAGCTTCGGTATCAACCTCGAGATTCCCCTGCTGATCGGCGTTGAGAACTTCCCCGATATCCGTATCGGCGGTGGCGGCACGGTCTATCAGGCCGAGCGCGAAGCCCGCGTCTACGGCTATCACGCCGGCATTCGCTTCGACTTCAATATCTGAAGCTCGCGGTTAAACAGAAAAGGCGGCCAAAGGCCGCCTTTTTTGTGTGCGCTACGAGCCAGCATTCACGCTGACCCAGCTCGACGACCTCCCGAGCGGGGCGGTCGATTTTCCTGAATGTGGTGCCGAAGGAGAGAATCGAACTCTCACGAGGGGCTGCCTCGGGGGATTTTGAGTCCCCTGCGTCTACCGTTCCGCCACTTCGGCCTGGGCGCGCATCACACGCCGCGGGCCGGCATTATATGCGCCCCTCAGAGTTTGGCTACTCCATGCGTTGTTCCGACTTTCAATATGAGCTGCCCACGGAGCTGATTGCCCAGCATCCGATGCCGCAGCGCTCCTCCAGCCGGCTGCTGCAACTGCTGGCCGATGGCGTCTGCGCCGACCGTACGATCCGCGAGTTTCCACAATTGCTGGCCCCCGGCGATCTGCTGATCTTCAACGACACGCGGGTGATTCCCGCGCGCCTGTTCGGGACCAAGCCGACGGGAGGCAAGGCCGAGTTGCTGGTGGAGCGGGTGCTCGACGAGCGCGAGTTTCTGGCGCAGATTGGCGTTAGCAAGAAGCCGCGCGTCGGCGGCGAGATTCGAGTCGCGGGAGAAGTGCTGCGCATGCTCGGCCGCGAGGACGACCTGTTTCATTTCCGCTACGAGGGCCCAGGTGATGTGACCGCATTCCTGGAGCGGGCCGGCCAGTTGCCGCTGCCGCCCTATATCAGCCACACCCCTGGTGCGGAGGACAGCGAGCGCTACCAGACTGTATTTGCACGCACGCCGGGCGCGGTAGCGGCGCCGACCGCGGGACTGCATTTTGACGCGCCGCTGCTGGCGGCTATCGCCGAGCGCGGTGTCGAGATGGGCTATCTGACCCTGCATGTGGGGGCTGGCACCTTTCAGCCGGTGCGGGTTGACGACCTGAGCCAGCATCGCATGCACAGCGAACGCTATGCGCTGAGCGCTGAGCTCTGTGAGCAGATCGCTGCGACCCGCGCCCGGGGCGGGCGGGTCGTGGCCGTGGGCACTACGGTATGCCGCGCGCTGGAGTCGGCGGCACTGGCGCAGAATGCGCGGGAGGTATTGGCGCCGCAGCAGGGCGAGACGCGGCTGTTCATCACCCCGGGCTATGACTTCCGCATGGTCGATCGCCTGTTGACCAACTTCCATCTGCCGGAAAGCACGCTGCTGATGCTGGTGTGCGCGTTTGCCGGCTACGAGCCGGTCATGCAGGCGTATCGCTACGCCGTGGCGCAGCGCTACCGGTTCTTCAGCTACGGTGACGCCATGCTGCTGGACCGCCGTCCGTAGCTCAGCTGAGCGTGCCGGCTGGCCGGCGCCGGAACGGTAGCATCACCACGGCGATCAGGCCGTTGAATAGCCCAGTGGCCAGCAGCGCGCCGATCAGGCCGCAGAGCAATGCATCGGCGGTCAATGGCAGGCCGGGGGTGTAGTCCCGTAGCGCGCCGCGCGCCAGCTCGGTATCTGCGGCCAGCAGCAGATGCTGCAGCTTGGGCAACAGGCTGTCGCCACGCAGGATCTGCAGCTGTACGTCCATCTTGGCCAGCTTCTGGCGATCCCGTTCCAGCTTGTGGCCGACCTCGGCGATGCCCGGTTTGCCTGAGCGCAAATCGTCGATCAGTGCCTGCAGCCGGCCGCCATAGTGTTGGTCGGCATTGCGCTGGTATTCCGCCATGCTGTCCGCCAGGGCGTCGCGATAGCCCGCGTAGCGCTGCGTGTAATGGTCGAGGTACTGCGGCAACTGCATGGCCAGCAGCAGGCCGCAGGCGAACAGCAGACGATCGGTGAGGCCGAGGACGAGTTTCATGGTCCGGCAAAGCTAGTCCTGTGGCCGGCATCAAGTCAAAAGGCTGCCGTGCGTGCGGGCGCATGGGACAATAGCCGCCTGCCACCCAGCGAAGATGATTTTCAAGTGAAGTTTGAACTGCTCAGCGCCTCTGGCGCGGCCCGTCGCGGCCGTCTGCACTTTGATCGCGGCACGGTCGAAACCCCGACCTTCATGCCGGTGGGTACCTACGGCACGGTCAAGGCGATGACCCCTGAGGAAGTACGCGACAGCGGCGCGCAGATCGTGCTGGGCAATACCTTCCACCTGATGTTGAGGCCTGGCGAGCAGACCATCCGCGCGCTGGGTGGTCTGCACCAGTTCATGCAGTGGTCCGGGCCGATCCTGACCGATTCCGGCGGGTTCCAGGTCTGGAGCCTGTCGACCCTGCGCAAGATCACCGAGGAAGGCGTGAAGTTCGCCTCGCCGGTGAATGGCGACCGCATCTTCCTGACGCCGGAGCGCGCGGTGGAAGTGCAGCACGCGCTGGGATCGGACATCGTCATGCAGTTCGACGAGTGCACACCATACCCGGCTACCGAAGCCGAGGCGCGCAAGTCGATGGAGCTGTCGGCGCGCTGGGGGGCTCGCTGCAAGACGGCGCACGGCGACAACCCCAATGCGCTGTTCGGCATTGTCCAGGGCGGCATGCACCCGCAGTTGCGGCGCGAGTCACTGCAACAGTTGCAGCAGATTGGTTTTGACGGCTACGCGCTGGGCGGATTGTCAGTAGGCGAGCCGGAAACCGAGCGCCTAAAGGTACTCGATGCCATCGGCCCCGAGTTGCCGCCGACGCACCCGCACTATCTGATGGGAGTGGGGACGCCGCGTGATCTGGTGCAGGCGGTGGCGCGTGGCATCGACATGTTCGACTGCGTGATGCCGACCCGCAATGCGCGTAATGGCCACCTGTTCACCAGCCAGGGCGTGATCAAGATCCGCAATGCGCAGCACAAGGCCGACGCACAACCGCTGGACGCTGCCTGCGACTGCTATACCTGCACGCACTACTCGCGAGCCTATCTGTACCATCTGGACCGCTGCAACGAGATCCTCGGCAGCCGGCTCAATACCATCCACAACCTGCGCTACTACCAGCGCGTGATGCAGCGGATCCGCGAGGCGATCGAACAGGACCGCTAC
This sequence comes from Solimonas sp., assembly GCA_041635075.1. Taxonomy (GTDB): domain Bacteria; phylum Pseudomonadota; class Gammaproteobacteria; order Nevskiales; family Nevskiaceae; genus Solimonas. The sequence continues at coordinate 422 of JBFJKG010000214.1, read as the reverse complement.
GCCGAGTTTGCGGCGGCGTTTCTGGATTCGCCTGAAGGTGTGGCTGCGCAGTCTAGGACTGCGGCGGCTCCCGCGCCGACGGCCCCGCCGGCTGAATGAGGCGGCGGGTGCCGGCAACCTGGGCGGCTACAACAGCAGGTTGACCTCTTCGGCTGCGCGCTCGCCCGAGCGCACAGCCCCGTCAAAGTAGCCATTCCAGACTTCAGCGGTTTCGGTGCCGGCCCAGTGCAGGCGGCCTATCGGCGCGCGCAGTGCCGGGCCGTAGTCCAGCCATACGCCGGGCGGAAAATAGCCGGCATAGCAGCCGCGCGACCACTCCTCGGCTGACCAGTTCTGCTCGATGTACTCCAGCGGTTCGCGCGCGCCCTCGCCAAAGTAGCGGACAAAACTCTCGATGGTGCCGGCGCGGCGCTCCTCCAGCG
>JBFJKG010000213.1:0-4360 GCA_041635075.1 Solimonas sp. | reverse complement strand
TACACCAACTTCGAAGCGGGCTTTGACAGCATCGACGTAGGCGCGTTCGGCTTTACCGGCCAGCAGGCCTCGGGTCTGAAGGATGCCGACTCGCACTTTGCGACGCTGCAGACTGCGGACGACACCACGGTCATCGCCGACTTCTTCAACTCGGCGGGCATTGACCGCGGCGTTGCAGTGAGCTCGGATGGTAACGACACCTACGTGATTATCGATGCCAACAAGGACGGTAATTTCAACGGTGACACCGACCTCGTCATGCTGTTCGTGGGTAACATGGACGACATCACGCTGGCCAACTTCGGCTTCTAAGCCTTAGGCAGTAGACTTCGCCAGTTGCTTGGCGGGAAAGGCCAACCTTCGGGTTGGCCTTTTTTTTTAACCCCATTCTTTGACGAGTATTCATGAGCACGATCTCCCCACACGAAAAAGAGGTGCTGGCGCAGGCCGCCGCCGCCGTTGAACAGAAGCAGGCCGGCAAGGCGGTGGAACTGCTGCGGCAATTGCTCAAGGAAGTGCCGGGATCGCTGGGCGCCCACACCCAACTCGGCGCCTTGCTGTCGCGCGCCGGGCACAACAAGGCGGCGGAATCGCATCTGCAGACGGTGGTCAAGCTGTCGCCGAAGAATCCGCAGAGCTGGCGCAATCTGGTCACCTATTACATCTCGCGCAAGCAGTACCGCCGCGCCAACGAGGCACTGGCCAAGCTGCTGGCGCTGAATCCGAATGACGAAGTGGCGCTCCAGCAGCAGCTGCTGGTACAGCGCGAGACACGCGCCTACGCCGAGGCGCTGGAGACGGCTGACAAAATTATTGCCAGCGGCAAGGCAGACACCAATCTGCAACTGCGCAAGGCGGAGTTGCTGACGCTGTTGAAGCGTGAGAGCGAGGCCATGGCCCTGTATGACGCGCTACAGGATCGTGACGAGGCGCCGATGGAACGCTTCGAGCCGTGGGTGCGGCTGGCCAATCGCTTTGAGCGCAACGCCCAGGTCATACAGTGGTGCAAGCGCCGACTCGACAAGAAGCCTGAGTTGGCCGGCTACCTGATGCTGTGCGCGGCGCTGATTCCGGAATCACGCTATCAGGAGGCATACGAGGTGCTGCAGGCCGCGCTGAAGCTCGAACCCGACAACATGCGGGTGCATCATGATCTGGGTGTGGTGTTGCGCTACCTCGGCCGCATCGAGGAGTCGCATCAGCATCTGGATCTTGCGTTGGCGCAGGACCCCAAGCATGTCAGCGCGCTGCGGGTGTACGGCTCTGAGCACAAGTATCAGTACGGGGATGCCGCGTTCGGGCGCTTGCAGCGTGCGGCCGCACACCTGGCGGAGTACTCGCCGCTGGCACGAGTGCAACTGCATTACGCGCTGGGCAAGGCCTTTGACGATCTGGATGATCCTGCAACCGCGTTCGAGCACTACATTCAGGCGGGCAAGGTGCAGTTGCGTGAAACCCCGGTGGATGACACCGACAAGCACTTCTTTGTTGCGCGCAAGAAATTCACTCCGCAGGTGCTGAGAGAACCGGCGGAGCCGGGCAGCGACAGCGAGGCCCCGGTCTTTGTGCTTGGCATGCCACGCTCCGGCACCTCGCTGGTGGAGCAGGTGTTGGCCAGCCACCCTCAGGTCTATGGCGCGGGTGAGCTGAAGCTGATGAGCCGGGTGATCGACGGCATCGTGGCGGCCGGCTTCAAGCTGGAACTCGGCTCCAAGGCGCCGGCATTTCCAAAAGGCGTGCACGCCAGCTGGAAACAGCGCGGAGACGCCTACGTGGAGCGCCTGAAGGCGATGGCGCCGGCCGGCAGCGGCTACGCACGGATTGTCGACAAGATGCCCGCCAACTACATGTGGGTGGGATTGATTCACCTGATGATGCCGAAGGCCAAGATCATTCACAGCCGGCGCCATCCGATGGAGACCTGCCTGTCCGCGTTCCGCATCTATTTCCCGGATGGACAGTACTGGAGCTATGACCTGCGCCGCATGGGCAAGACCTATCGCCGCTATCTCGACTACATGCAGCATTGGCGCGAAACGCTGCCAGAGGGACGCATGCTGGAAGTGCGCTACGAGGATATGGTCGGCAACCTTGACCAGCAGGCTCGCAGCCTGATTGATTACTGCAATCTGCCCTGGGATCCCGCTTGCCTGAACTTCCATGAGACGGAACGTGCCGTGCGTACCGCCAGCACGTCGCAGGTCAGAAAGCCGGTCTATCAGACCTCGATGAACCGCTGGCGCAAATACGAGCCCTATCTGAAGCCGCTGCTGGAGGAGCTGGGCCCGGTGGTCAAGGAGTACGAAGACGAGCTGCTCAGCGGTTCCTGAGCCGCACCCCCCAAACGGGGCGTAGAGCTGCCTGCGATGGCGGGCTACTTTTGCGCCACTTAACGTAGCTATGAATGAGGTCTACACAATGTCGATGGGGATGACTCGCGCAGTCTTGGCTGCGGTCTTGGTTCTGGGGCTTGGCGCCTGCGATACCGGCGGCAACGGGGGTACTGGGTCATCCGGTGGCGACACCGGCGGTGCCACGGGTGGGGACACGACCGGCGGCGCCACCGGCGGCGACACCACGGGTGGAACCACCGGGGGTGATACCACTGGCGGCACCACCACTGGCGGAGGCTCTACCGGAGGCTCCACCGGTGGGACGACGGGGGGTGGCAGCACCACCGGAGGCGGCTCTACCGGTGGCTCGACGGGGGGTACGACCGGTGGTGGCAGCACCACGGGTGGAACCGGGGGTGGTGGTGACGCCAAGGCCTGCTTCAATCCGCTACAGGGCACGATCGGCACCCGCGTCGTTCAGAAGATGCGCAGCACGGACGGGGCAAGCAACGAGACCATCACCACCGACAGCGACACCGTCGTGATGCGCAACACCACGTTCAACGGCCATCCGGCGCTGGAAGCGGTATCCGACGTGTCCGCAGTGGGCAGCGCGCCGAACACTTCCTCCGAGTCGACCACCAAGGCCTACTTCGAGGTCGACCAGGCTGGGTATCTGTTCCGCAATTTCGGCATCATCACCGAAGTCACCAGTCCGTATCAGACCACCGTCACCGTCAAGATCGAACCCGGCCAAGTGGTGAAATATGACTTGGCAGTCGGAGCAAGCCACAGCCAGACCTATACGGTGAGCACGCAGACTTCATCGCCGTATCCGATCCCGAGCCAGAACGTCAGTTCAACGCGCACCTATCTCGGACGCGAGTCGGTCACCGTACCTGCAGGGACATTCGACACCTGCAAGTTCGAGGAGCAGACCACGATCAGCGGTCAGAAGCAGACCAGCGTGACCTGGGTCGACGCCGATAGCGGCCTGTTCGTGAAGACCCTGGCCGACGGCGACGAAACCGTACTGCTTGAGGCTTCGATCAACGGAACTCCGGTCCGGTAGCAGCCGGGATCGTCACTAGAAACGCGGCCTGATGGCCGCGTTTTTTTTGGCTGACATGGCTCCGCTCGCAATTGGGCCGGGCGGGATAAAGCTCCCCGGTTCTCGCCACGCCGTGACTCAGGCACACTTCTACGCGGGCACCGATACCGATGATGAGCGTCAGATGTCGCAGGCAGATGATCAGGTGGCAGATGCTTTGGCAATGGGGTGCTCATGGCGCTGACGGCATCGGCGATGGTGCCGCTGGGCGAGCAGGCTCCGGATTTCGCGCTGCCCGAACCCGCAAGTGGCCAGCCGAGGACGTTGAGTGCGGTTCGCGGCGCACAGGCTACCGTGGTCATGTTCATCTGCAACCACTGCCCCTATGTCAAGCACGTCAACGCCGAACTGGTGCGGCTGGCAAACGACTATCAGGCGCGTGGCATCGGATTTGTTGCAATCTCCAGCAACGATGCAGGGGCCTATCCAGAGGACGGCCCTGAGCAGATGCGCAAGACCGCGCAGCAGTGGGCCTATCCGTTCCCTTATCTCTACGACGAAACACAGGCCGTGGCGCGCGCCTATCAGGCGGCATGCACCCCGGACTTCTACCTGTTTGATGCGCACCTGAAACTGGTATACCGCGGACGGCTGGACGACTCCACGCCGGGCAACGGCCAACCGGTAACCGGCGCTGATCTGCGCGCCGCCCTGGACGCGGTGCTTGAGGGACGGGAGCCGTCCCCCGAACAGCGGCCCAGCCTGGGCTGCAGCATCAAGTTTCGCCACGGCTGAACGCGATGGCCAATATGAGGGTCACACAATGACGAAAGCAGCCGGAGCGGTTTGAATGGATGCCCACTGGTTGGTAGAGGGCGAACCCCTGCAAGGCTTGCTGGTGTTGACGCTGATGGCGTTGCCAGCACTGTTCATCCTGTTCTCCAAGCGGTGCCGATTGTGGAGCAAGCTGGTGTGG
>JBFJKG010000212.1:0-4366 GCA_041635075.1 Solimonas sp. | reverse complement strand
GCTGATTGCGGGGCCATGACCCTGTACGGCTACTTCCACAGCAAGAACGACATCCTGCGCCTGGTCTGGGAGGACTTCTTCACGGAGCTGTTTGCGCAGATCGAGCGGGCTACCCGGCGCGGCACCCCGGCCGAGTGCCTGAGCCGCGCGGCCGAGGTCTATCTGGACTACTGGTGTGCGCACCCCGAGCGTTACCGCATGGTGTATCTGCATCAAGACCGGACCGAGGCCGGCGAACGTTATTACGTCGAGGCGTCCTCGGTGGTGGATCGCTTTCAGTCGTTTCGCGTATGGGTGGAGGCGATGCAGGCCGATGGCACCGGGCGTCAGGGCGATCCCCAGCAATTGTCGGAAGCGCTGATCTGCGCCTTGATCGGCCTGTGTCACGCCTTGGTGACGATCCCCGAGTACCGCTGGCAGCCGCGTGCGCTGTTGCTGGACGCGTGCCTGGCAATCGTGCGGCGTGATGCCGCCACCTGATTGGACGAGACCGTTCTCCGGCGCGCGCCGTTAAACTACGCGCCCGATTTCGCAACAAAGTAGAGAGAACTCATGAACCAGCCGAGCAAGAGCGGCGCCACCAACATCGTCTGGCATGCGCACCAGGTTGAGCGCGGTGAACGCGCCCAGCAGAAGAAGCAGAAGCCCTGCGTGATCTGGTTCACTGGCCTGTCGGGCGCCGGCAAGTCTACGATCGCCAACGCGCTGGAAGGCGAGCTGTTCCGCGCTGGGTACCACAGCTATCTGCTGGATGGCGACAACGTGCGCTTCGGGCTGAACAAGGATCTGGGCTTTTCCGACGCCGATCGCGTCGAGAACATCCGCCGTATCGGTGAGGTGGCGAAGCTGTTTGCAGATGCCGGCCTGATTGTGGTGACCGCGTTCATTTCACCGTTCCGCGCTGACCGCGAAATGGTACGCAAGCTGCTGCCGTCGGGTGAGTTCTTCGAGATTCACGTGCACGCCGCCCTGGACGTATGCGAGAGCCGTGACCCGAAGGGGCTGTACAAGAAGGCACGCGCCGGCCAGATCAAGAACTTCACCGGCATCGATTCCCCTTACGAGGCGCCCGATGCGCCAGAGATGACGCTGGATACCGGCGCGCTGAGCGTCGAACAGGCGGTGCAGCAGCTGCTTGAGTTCCTGAAGGCGCGCGACGTGCTCAAGGCCTGAAGGCCGCGTCCTCGGCCGCTGCCGCCTCCGCGGCGGCTTCGGCCGCGGGCTCGTCCAGCAGCTCCAGTGCGGTCGGTGTGGTGCGCACCATCGGCGCAAAGAACGTGGACGCGACCATCGGCTCAACCCGATGCACGCGGTAGCTGACAAAGGCGGCTAGCGCAAACAGTGACAGGCAGAAGTGCAGCATCAGGCCGTCGCCGCCGAAGGCCTCCATCATCAGGCCGGCGGCACTGGGGCCAAATGCGGCGCCTGCGCCATGCAACAGCAACAACGTCGCGGCGCCGGGTACCATTTCATCGGCGCGCAGCAAATCGTTGGCTAGCGCGATGCTGACTGGATAGATCGTGAACGCCAACCCACCGAAGCCAAACATACAGCCCATCAGCAGGTACGGATAGCCGGCGCAGAAGTAGGCCAGCAGCGCAAAGCTCGCGGCACCGGCGCTCACCGCGCCGAGTACGCGGCGTCGGTCATGGCGATCGGACCAATGTCCCACCGGCCATTGGATCAGCGCGCCGCCGAGGATGGCCACGATCATGAATGCCGCGACCTGGCTGGTATCCAGCCCCATGCGCTGCGCGGCCACCGGCCCCAAGCCCCAGAAGGCGCCCATTGCAAAGCCCGAGCCCAGCGCGCCGACCAGCCCCGAGGGCGAAACCGCGTACAGGCGGCGCATCGGCAGGCGCTTGGCCTCACCGGGAGTGGGTGGATGGATGCGGGTCAGCGAGACGGGTACCAGCGACCAGCAGATCAGCAGCGAGACAATCGCAAACGGCGCGAAATTCCCCGGCGGATACATCACCAGCAGCAGTTGCCCGGCAGCGAGCGCCAGAAAGTTCACGATCATGTACGCGGCGAAGACCTGGCCGCGTTGACCTGTGGGCGCCTGCTCGTTGAGCCAGCTCTCGACAATCATGTACAGCGACACCAGGCAGCTGCCGGTGATGATGCGCAGCAGGCCCCAGGCCCAGGGGTCGATCAGCAACACATGCAACAGCGACGTGGAAGAGGCGATCGCGGCAAACATGGCAAATGCGCGGATGTGTCCCGCGCGCTGAATCACCCGCGGTGCCAGCCAGGTGCCGAACAGAAATCCCGCGAAGTAGCCTGACATCACGAGGCCGATGATGCGATCAGGGAAGCCCTCCTGGGCGGCGCGTACCGCCAGCAGGGTGCCGAGCAGGCCGGAACCGGCGAGCAGCAAGGCGACGCCGGCAAGCAGTGAAGAGATGGGTCGGGCGATACTCAACATAGGCCGTTATCCTGAAGCATTTGTCGCCGCAAGGGTTGACCTGAGCGGCTGCGGATGGTGTTCTTGGGTCGATGGGCACCGAGACGATGTTGAATCCGCCCCTGCATGTGCTCGACTACGGCGTGCTGGGTCTTTACCTGCTGATGGTCATCGTGGTCGCGCTGCGGGTGACGCGCCGCAGTCCGGACAGCGATGAACTGTTCCTCGCAGGACGCAGCCTTGGTGTGGGCGTTGTCGGCCTGTCGCTGTTCGCGTCCAACATCTCCTCGACCACCCTGATCGGCTTGCCGGGGGCGGCATGGCAGCATGGCATCTCGGTCGCCAACTACGAGTGGATGGCGGCGCTGGTACTGATCTTCAGCGCCCTGTTCGTGGCGCCATTGCTGCTGCACGCGGGCGTCACGACGCTGCCTGAGTTTCTGGAGCGCCGTTTCGATGCCCGCCTGCGCAAGTACTTGTCCGGCGCAACCCTGTTCCTGACGTTGGTGCTGGATACCGCCGGCAGCCTGTATGCGGGTGCGTTGGTGTTGATGCTGTTCTTTCCGGGGCTGGAACTGGGCTGGACCTGCGCCGGGTTGGCCGTCTTTGCCGGCCTCTACACCGCTGCCGGAGGGCTGCGCGCGGTGGCCTATACCGACGTCATCCAGGCCGTCGTCTTGCTGCTGGGCTCTGCCTTGCTGTGCGGCCTGATCTTTTCGGAGTTCGGCTCGTGGCAGGCAATCGTTGATCGCGTCGATCCGGAGAAGCTGTCGCTGATTCGCCCGTTGAATGACGAGGCGCTGCCGTGGCTGGGCACGCTGATCGGATTGCCAATCATGGGCTTCTACTACTGGACCATGAACCAGTATGTTGCCCAGCGCCTGCTGGGTGCGCGCAACGCCGAAGTCGCGGCGCGTGGTGCGTTGCTGGCCGCAGGGCTGAAGCTGTTGCCGCTGTTTCTGATGGTCCTGCCGGGCGTCATGGCAACGGTGTTGCTGACAGACTTGGAGCGGCCCGATGAAGTCTTCCCGCGGTTGGTGGCCGAGTATGCGCCCGCAGGCGTTGCCGGTCTGATCCTTGCCGGCCTGCTGGCGGCCATCATGTCCAGCGTCGATTCGGCGCTGAACTCCTCGTCGACGCTGATGACACTGGATTTCGTGCAGCCGCGGCGCCCAAACCTGAGCCCGCAGCAGCTCGCTCGGCTCGGGCGCATTTTCGTATTCGTGCTGGTAGCGCTGGCTGCGCTGTGGGCGCCGGCGATTGATCGCTTCCCCGGCCTGTTCGCCTATCTGCAGCAGACTTTCGCCTATGTCGTTCCGCCGCTGGTCGCGGTGTTCCTGATGGGCCTGTGGTGGCCGCAGCTTGGCGCACGCGCGGCGCTGCGTGGCTGCTTGACTGGTCACGTTGTCAGTGTGGCCAGCTTCGTGGCGGTGCAGGCGCAGCTGTTCAGCCTGCACTTCACCATCGTCGCCGGCGTGTTGTTTGCTGCAACGGTGATTGCGACCGCCTTCTGGTACGGGGTATTGGGCGTCGCTGACCGTCCGCGGTCGGATCAGCAGCATCTCATCGAGCGCGCACGGCCACCGCGCCTTTCGGCGACCGTGCGTATCGGCGCTTTGCTGCTCACGCTGCTGACGATAGTGCTGGTTCTGGTATTCCGTTAGGCGCCGCCTTCACAGCGGCAAGAAACTCCTCGCCCCAGCGCCGGTTGTCGTGGTAGCTGACCGTGTCGAACAGCTGCCGTAGCCTGGAACGTGCCTCGGTGCGGCCCAGGTTTAGCGCGTAGTAGCAGGCACTGATGAGGTCTTCCGGATCATGCGGATTGGTCAGCACGGCGCCCTTGAGCTCCGCAGCGGCACCGGCGAACTCCGAAAGCACCAGCACGCCGCTGCCGCCAGTCAGTCCCTGCACGGCGACAAACTCCTTGGCGACCAGATTGAGGCCGTCGCGCAGCGGCGT
>JBFJKG010000211.1:0-4381 GCA_041635075.1 Solimonas sp. | reverse complement strand
CGCGACATGACGTTCGAGCAGGCGTATCAAAAGTCAGGCCGCGTCATCAACATCACGGTTTCTCCGGCAGGCTTGAATCAGCCGCCAAGGCTGCTAAACCATCTGACGTTCCCTTATCTCTATCTGCATGAGGCGGTACTCGCGTCCTGTGCGGTGCCGGTACTGTTTCCGCCGGTGATGATGATGACGCAGGACGAACATGGCGCCCGCGTACCCTACATGCCGCTGTTGCGCTGGAACGACGGCTCTCTGAAGTCGGATCTGCCGATACTGCGCATGCGCAGACTGCACAACGTCAATCACTTCATTGTCAGCCAGACCAATCCGCATGTGCTGCCGTTCGTTTCGCAGAACGAACCGGGCACGAGAGGCTTGCGCAACTCGGCACGCGATTTCGCGTTTTCGACGTTGCGCAGCCAATCAAAGAGCATCGTCGATCTGGCGCGCCAGAACCTACCGCTGTCCGGTGTGCGCCGCACCCTGGACGCAGCCTCGTCGATTCTGGATCAGGACTACCGCGGCAACATCAACATCCTTCCGGAGGTCAGCCTGTGGCGGTATGCCAACGTCACCCGCAATCCGAGCATGGAGTCGATCAAGCGCTTCATGCTGGAGGGTGAGCGCGCGACTTGGCCACGCATGGAGATGATTCGCAACCAGACGCTGATCAGTCAGACGCTGGATCAGTGTGCCGCGCGGCTAGCTGGCGAGACGACCGATGGCAAGGTCCAGGAACTGCCACGCAAGCCTGAGCTCAAGGTCGTCCGCGAGCGCGGTTCGCGTTGAGTTGATGCCTGCTACATGACAAGGCCCCGCATGCGGGGCCTTGTCACATCTGACGGCTAACGCTTTCGCTACACGCCGGTCAGCTGACTCATAGTGCGCGGATGCGCTCCTGCTGTGCCTGCAGCGCCGATAGATCCTGCTGCTGCTTCTCGAGCATCGCACGCGCCTGCTGTTGTACCGCTTCAGGAGCCTTGCCGAAATTCGGATTGTTGACCCGGGTCTGCGTCTTGCCGAGGTCGGCTTCCAGTTTCGCCATCTGCCGGGCCAGTCGTGCCAGCTCGGCGTCCTTGTCGATGAGGCCGGCCATCGGCACCAGCAGCGTCATGCCCCCCAGTCTTGCAGTCGCGGACTCAGGAGCAGCGGCGTCCGCTTCCAGCAGCAGCGGGGCTTCCACCCGAGCCAGGAACTGGATGCTCGGTAGCAGCTGCTCGATGCGCGCGCGGTCACTGGCGCTGGCCCCTTGAGCCAGTAGCGGCAGCACCTTGCCGGGCGATATGTCCATCTCGCCACGAATCTGACGCACGCCGAGGATCAGGCCCTTGAGCCACTCGATGTCGGCTTCCGCGGCCTCGTCGATGCGATCAGCCTGCGCCTGCGGGTAGGGCTGCAGCATGATGCTGGGGCCGGTCTTCCCGGCCAGCGGCGCGATCTGTTGCCAGACTTCCTCGGTGAGAAACGGCATCAGCGGGTGCAGTAGTCGCAGGCAGGCTTCCAGCACGCGCACCAGCGTACGACGGCTGCCGCGCTGTGCGGCTTCGTCGTCAGTCTGTAGCGCGGGCTTCGACAGCTCCAGATACCAGTCGCAGTACTCGTTCCAGATGAACTGGTAAAGCGACTGCGCCAGGAGATCGAAACGGTAGTTGGCAAAGTGTTCCGCGGCCTCGGCCTCGATCTTCTGCAAGCGCGAAACGATCCAGCGGTCGGCGGTGGACAGTGTGAACGGCAGCGACTCGTCCTCGCCACAATCCTTGCCCTCCACGTTCATCAACACGAAGCGCGTCGCATTCCAGATCTTGTTGCAGAAGTTCCGGTAACCGGCTGCACGGCTGGCATCGAACCGAATGTCGCGGCCGGTCGAGGCCAGGGCCATGAAGGTAAAGCGCAAGGCATCAACGCCAACGGCCTCGATGCCTTCTGGAAACTGTCGACGGGTGGCAGCCTCGATCTTGGCCGCCATCTGCGGTTGCATCAGGCCGCTGGTGCGCTTTTTCACCAGGTCTTCAAGGCTGATGCCATCAACGAGATCCAGCGGGTCGAGGACGTTGCCCTTTGACTTTGACATCTTGTTGCCTTCGCCGTCACGCACCAGGCCGGTGATGTAGACCTCGCGGAACGGCACATCATCGAGGAAGTGCAGGCCCATCATCGCCATCCGCGCAACCCAGAAGAAGATGATGTCGAAGCCGGTGACCAGCACGCTGCTCGGATACCAGCGCTGCAGGTCGGCGGTTTGCTGCGGCCAGCCCAGCGTCGAGAATGGCCATAGCGCCGACGAGAACCAGGTATCGAAGCTGTCATCGTCCTGAGTCAACGCAACGCTATCGGCGAGCTGATGCCGAGCCCGCACTTCCGCCTCACTGCGGCCAACGTAGTGCTTGCCATCGGCGTCGTACCAGGCCGGGATACGATGGCCCCACCACAGATTGCGCGAGATGCACCAGTCCTGGATGTTCTCCAGCCACTGGTCGTAGGTGTTGACCCAGTTGGCCGGCACAAAGCGCATCTGGCCGTCCTTGACGGCTTTCAATGCGCGTTCGGCCAGACCTTTCATGTCGACAAACCATTGATCGGTCAGGAACGGCTCCACCACGACACCGGTGCGGTCGCCACGTGGCACCATCAGTTTGTGGTCGACGATCTTGTCGACCAGCCCCAGGCCTTCCAGGTCCTCGACGATGCGCTTGCGTGCGTCATAGCGGTCGAGGCCGCGATAGGGCGCCGGCGCCTCATCGTTGATCTGTGCGTTCGGGGTGAAGATGTTGATGATCGGCAGCTGGTGCCGCTGTCCCATCGCGTAATCGTTGAAGTCGTGTGCCGGGGTAATTTTCACCACGCCGGTACCAAACTCGCGATCGACGTAATCGTCCGCGATCACGGGAATCTCACGATCACAGAGCGGCAGCTTCACGCTCTTGCCGATCAGGTGCCGGTAGCGCTCGTCTTCCGGATGAACCGCGACTGCGGTATCGCCGAGCATCGTCTCGGGGCGCGTGGTGGCCACGGTGAGGTGCCCGGTGCCGTCGGCGAGCGCGGCGCCGACCAGCGGATAGCGGAAATGCCACAGCTTGCCGGCTTCTTCCTTGCTTTCAACTTCGAGATCCGAAATGGCGGTCAGCAGTACCGGGTCCCAGTTGACCAGGCGCTTGCCTCGGTAGATCAGTCCGTCTTCGTGCAGGCGTACAAATTCTTCGGTCACCGCGGCGTTGCACTGCGCGTCCATTGTGAAACGTTCGCGCGTCCAATCCACCGAGTTGCCCATGCGGCGGATCTGATTGGTGATCGTGCCGCCGGAGTAGTCCTTCCATTCCCAGACCCGCTCCAGGAACTTCTCGCGCCCCAGATCGGTGCGCTTGATGCCTTGTGCCGCCAGTTGCCGCTCCACCACCATCTGCGTCGCGATGCCGGCGTGGTCGGTGCCCGGGAGCCAGAGGGTGTCGTACCCGCGCATGCGGTGGTAGCGGGTCAGCGCGTCCATCACCGCATGCTGGAAGGCGTGCCCCATATGCAGGGTGCCGGTGACATTGGGTGGCGGGATCATGATGCTGTAGGCCGGCATCGTCGCGCGGTCGGTGCCGGTCAGCTGGGCCACCGTTTCCGGGGTGTAATAGCCGCCAGCCTCCCAAGCCTCGCACCAGCGTGCCTCGATGCTCTTGGGGTCGAAAGTCTTATCCATGGGTTCCAGATGGGCGAAGTACGCGTGCGCAGTGACGCTGCGGCGTAGTGATGAAGATGGAGAATTGTAACCGCAGCCTGACCTCGCACCGGCAAGCCGGCGCCTCTTCAGGTGTCAGGTGCGCAACGTCCAGCCACCTTCGGCGGTTTGCTCGTAGGTCTTCAGCTCGTAGCCGCGATCACGGTAGAACTTGAAGCGCTCGCGCGATTTCGTGCGTGCGTGGTTGTCGCCCGCAACAATCTCCAGCACGCGCTCGAAGCGGCTAAAGCATTCGGGAACCTCCAGGCCAAGGTTGAGCAGAATCTGGAGGTGCGTATCCGGGGGCTCAGTGTCGCCGATCAGCACCGGTGGCAGCGGAGCCGACGGTTGGTCGATGTTGCGTTCGTGGGCGATGAAGCTGCCTTGCCGAAAGCTCCACAACGCGCCATCAAAGTGGGTGGCCAGCGCTGAGTCCGGTACGTGGGCATACACGTGAAAGCCCGCGTTCACCGCCTTGTCGCACAGCTTGCAGGCAGTCATGACCGCGCTATCAGACGCGTCTCCCTGCTCGGGAAGTATGTAGAAGTCGACGCGTGTCATGCGGCTGTGGGGGGCTCGTGTCGATGATATCGGGAGCCCCAGTTTACCGCCTTGCAGCCCCTTCCCACATCGGGGCCGATGGCGCATCGTGCCTGCGATGCGCCAGCGGCTACTCCCGCAGGG
>JBFJKG010000210.1:0-4435 GCA_041635075.1 Solimonas sp. | reverse complement strand
GTCATCTGCTACAAGGGCGTGAACCTGGATAGCGGGTGTCACCGGGCGTTACTGAAGTTGCATGACAGGGTCGCGCCTGTCCTGCTGCTGCGTCACCCGGCTGCCGTCGTTGCGGGTCATATGCGACGCGGCTGGCCATTTTCGCGCGCGCTGGCGCGTTACATGACGACACTGGAGTCTATGGAGCGCCTGGCGCTGCGTAGTGGGGGGGTCTTTGTCGATTTTGATGCCATGATCATGAATCCTGTCGAAGTGGCTGGTTCGCTTTATGCCCACCTTGGCCTTCGCTTACCTCAACCATTCCTGCTGAAGATGAAGGCCAAGAAAAGAATGACGGATGCAGGACACAAGGTTGTGGATGGGCTGCGCGAGCGTCAGCACTACTGGTGCGACGAGGGGTCGGTCTCCTCTCTTATTGATCGATCAGTACTTGACCAGATCACCCACGAAGTGAAGTCTATCGAGCAACTGCCCTTCCCAGCACCAGCACGCTTTGCGCAAGCGCTGATTAGGTATAAAGGTATGCTTGCACGCGCATAGTTCGAGCTTGTTTGACGATCCGACGTTGGCGTCGGCCGAGTATGGGCACCTGCGGCGTTCGCATGGGAGGTTGGCCGGAGGTGGGGTGTTTGTAGCCGCAGCTGCTTTGTCGATCCATGTGCGAGGTAGGAATGGTGCGATTGCCTGCGGCATTCATAAGAGTCTCTGCGCGCAGCTTTTCAACCCTTGCGGCAGTACCAGTAGTATGAGATTGCGAACTGCGTGAGCATCACTGTCGTCATCGCTACATTCAATCGGCACGCTCAGTTAGTGAAACTGCTGAGTCGATTGTGCGGCCAGCGCGTGCTGCCCGACCAGGTGGTCGTGGTGGATGACTGCTCCGATTCACCAGTTGCGTTGGAGAACGAGCGCTATCCGTTCGATGTGTCGCTTGTCCGATTGCAGTCGAATTCGGGACCTGCCGCGGCCAGGGATGCCGGTTGCAGGGTCACGACATCGACCTACCTGACGTTTATCGACGACGATGATGAGCCCGAAGACCACTGGATTTCCGACTTCTCGGCTGCGGCGATAGGGCATCCGGCGGTGGTCTTTTGTGCGCTTGGGGACGAGACCGGGCGCCAGCAGGAGCCTGAGTGGGTACGGCAACGAGCGGGCCGCTACATGGCCGGCACATTCATGCTCCGGGCGGATGTCTACAAGGCCGTCGGTGGCTATGAGGCGAAGCTCCGTTTCGGCGAAAATGGTGACTTGGGGCTGCGTGTGGAGCGTTGGCTGCAGGAGACCGGGGAGGCAACTCGCCATACCGGACGCATAGGAATTCGCTATCACCGTAGTGCTGACGGGCTGAGTCACGATCACCGGGCAGTCGCTCTAGCGGCGCGCCGGCAGTTTGAGTGCGAGGCTGCCCAGCAACGCCCGCGGAAAGCCGTGCTTCTGCGACACGCTCGAATTGCAGCGTATGCCAGTGGGCGGTCGGGAGATGCTAGCCACCTGCTGTGGGCTGCGCGGCAGCTGGTTCGGGTTCATCGCTATGGGTGGGCGGGGCTCGCGTACCTCGTTACGGTACTGATGCGTTGCCCGTTTTGGTTCTTGGCCAGGAGGTTCGGATGAACATTAGAGGCAAGAAGGTCACGCTGAGGGCACCTGAGCCCTCTGACATAGCGCAACTGCATGAGTGGAGCAATGATCCTGAGCTGTGGGCCAACCTGGTTGGATGGCACTTCGCTTACAACAGGGCATCCACTGAGCGCTGGGTCGAGAACTGGTCAAGTGAGCCGCATGCCGGAAAGGTGTACTGCATTGAGGCGCCTGAGCATGGACTGATTGGAACGGCGAGCTTGGTCGACATAGATTGGCGCAACCGCAACGCCTTTCACGGCATGATGCTGGGCGGAAAGCAGCTGCGTGGGCAGGGGTTCGGTATCGACAGCGTTTTTGCGTTGATGAGATATGCATTTGACGAGCTTGGGCTGCATCGCCTTGATGGCGAGATGGTCAGCCGCAATCAGCGGTCGATTGACTTCTATACCGAGTCATGTGGATGGGAGATCGAGGGTCGTAAGCGCCACTGGTTCTATAGAGACGGCGGCTGGTGTGACAAGGTGATTGTCGGTATCACGAGTGCCCGCTATCGGGAGCACTGCGACAGGACGGGTTATTGGTCAGCGTGAGTTCTGCCAATCAAGCGCAAGTGGGGCGTCCCGCTGGCGCATTTCGCGCAGACATAAATGCGTTACGCGCGCTTTCGGTGGTGCTGGTGGTCCTGTACCACTTCCGGGTGCCTCCATTTTCTATTGGCGGCTTTGTAGGCGTCGACGTTTTCTTCGTGATCTCGGGTTATTTGATGACCCGAATAGTCGTGTCCGGGCTTGAGCGGGGCGACTTTTCCGCGCTGAAGTTTTACGCGGCGCGGGCAAGGCGAATCGTTCCGGCGCTACTTGCGCTATCCCTCGCGGTGCTGGCGGTCGGCTGGCTCGTCGCGCTGGATCGGGACTATCGCTTACTCGGTAAGCATGTCGTCTCGGCGGCAACCTTCATGTCCAATATTGCCTTCGCACGCGAAGATGGATACTTCGAGGCAGACAGTGCCTCCAAATGGCTTTTGCATACGTGGTCGGTGTCGGTTGAGTGGCAGTTCTACCTGATCTATCCCTTGGTGCTGATGGCGATGTGGCGTGGCTTGGCGCAGTCGAGGCGTGCGCTGTGCAGCTATCTTGCAATGCTTGCCGTTGCCGGGTTTGTCTACTGCGTCGTTCAGGGTCAGTTACGCCCGACCTGGGCTTTCTTTGCCTTGGACAGCAGAGCGTGGGAGTTGGTGATCGGTGGGCTGCTGGTCTTCGTTCCGCAGCTTCCGCGTCGCACGACGCGGGCGTTGGCTGGTCTGGGATTGGGTCTGATTCTCGTCAGTGGGCTGATGTTGGCCGACGCTAGCCGCTGGCCTGGCGCGTTCACGCTGATGCCGGTGCTAGGGGCCGCGTTCGTGATGGCATCGCGGAGCGACCATGCTCTGCTGACCTGGCGCCCCTTGCAGTGGACCGGAGATGTCTCCTACTCAATCTATCTCTGGCACTGGCCGGTCGTGGTAACGCTGTCCTATTTGGGGCTGTTGGCGCAGCCGGCAATGGTGACGGCAGGTATCGCGGCCTCTTTGATCCTCGCCCAGCTCTCTTACCAATTTGTCGAGCAGCCGGCGCGCCAGCGCATCAGCGGAACCGGGCGATCGCTAGGCGCTGCGCTCGCAGCAGCCGTGGTGGTATCCGTCCTCGGCGCGGTCGTTTATCTCGGCAAGGGCTTTCCTCAACGATTGAGCGCCGAGCAACGCGTGGCCGCCGAGGCAATGCGTGATTTCAATCCCAGACGAGACGAATGCTTTCTTTCTGGAAAGGCCGGAGAGGACCCAGGTTTCTTCTGTCAGTTTGGTGCGCCGGCCGAGGCGATGCGTACCGTCATCGTGGCGGGCGATTCGCATTCGATGTCGGTGATCGGTGCTGCGGACCGGGTCGCGCGGGAGTTGGGCGTAGCCGTCGAGTACTGGGGCTACAGCAGCTGCCCCTTCGTGGACGGCTACATGCGATCAGAACTTCGGTGCGTGGAGCGCAACCGGGCGCTTGAGGAACGGATCAATTTGACCGGCTACCCCGTGCTGCTGATAGGCCGATGGAGTGCTTACTTCCTAGGGGAGTCCATGCACGGTGCCGACCCCGTGTGGCTGCGAAAGGCAGCGGTCGGTGGCGTTCGTTCGGGGGAACCCCAATTTTCGGCGGCATTTCTGGCTGGCATACAGTCCGCGATCTGCCGGATCACTCAGGTGACCTCCGTAGCGGTACTTGAGCCGATACCGGAGATGCCAACCAGCGTGCCCAAGGTGCTGCTGCGGCGCGCGCTTTGGCCACACAACGGAGAAGCGGTTGTGGGTGTATCTGTCGCTGACTATCAGGATAGGCACCGGCCTGTACGTGACGTCTTGGCAAGCTTGGGTGCGGGCTGTGGCGCAACCCTGCTCGATCCACTGAAGGGGCTATGTGTAGACGGCATCTGCCCCGGAATCCGGAATCAGGTCGCGCAGTACTTTGACGATGATCACTTGAGCGAGGCAGGGGCGAGGCATTTGGAGCCGTTGCTGCGCCAATGGCTCAGCAGTCAAATGGAGGCCGCGGACATGACGCGCAGTCCTGAATGAATCTCAACTGGACCCAGAACAAGAACCGATTCGTGTGGTTACGAGCTTGGCGGTATGCACGCAAGCTTCGGAGTGCGCAGTTGCAGGGGGAATCGTCTGATCTGATCGATTTCATGCATATCGGAAAGACTGGGGGTAGCGCGTTGCGTCATGCGCTGGTGACCGCCGACGACGCCCAACTGGCCGGCAGAGTGCGCTTCCATACCCACTCGGTTTCTCTACGTTATCTGCCAGATTCGCGAAAGATAGTTT
>JBFJKG010000209.1:0-4498 GCA_041635075.1 Solimonas sp. | reverse complement strand
CCATAGGTGATCCAGTTCCAGGTCGGATTCAGATCGGGAACAATCGCGGTCAGCGGGTTGGAATCCAGCGAGTAGAACTCGGCCATTCCACCGGCGGCGGTGAAGGTGTAGTAACGCGCGGGCAGGCGCCACTTCTCCGAATTGCGGCCCTGCAGGTAGTGGTAATCGACCTGATAATCACCGCGGGCGTTATCGGAACCTTCGCCAGGTCCCTGGCTGTTGTCGTGATTGCCCAAGGTCACGTAGATCGGGCCAGCCAGGTTCTTGTAAGGCACCTCGAACTTGGACTGAAACTGCTCGTCGTCGGTGCTGGTCACGCCCGAGAGATAGAAGTTGTCGCCCAGTTCCAGCGCGAAGTCGCAACCGCGCGCCTTGCACACTTCGGCCATGGCCTCGCCAACCGCAATCTGCCGCTCCGAGCCTGTGCCGGCGTCGCCGAACGCAACGAACCGCACGGTCTTGCCGCCGCCATTATTTTGGGGGCTGTCAGGTGAGCCGCTTTTGCCGCAGGCGACCAGCATCAGGCTGGCCAGCACGATGGTTGCTACGCGCATGAATCTTCCTCTGTCCTGTATGACGCTATTGTGACCGCGCTCTGTGAAGCACTGATTACGGACGCAGCACCGATCCGGTGCCACGTCCGTTTGCGGTAGCTCGCGCCGGCGGCCGGCGAGGCCGATCAGGCAGCGGCAGCGGGTTTGCGGCGGTTGACCCACCATCCGAACGCAGCGGCAGTAAAGAACATCAGCACGCCATAGACTGCAGCCGGCACCGCCATTGTTGAATTGTTGAGCATCAACGGCGACAGGGCGACGGCAATGGCCAGCGTGCCGTTGTGAATGCCGATCTCCATGCCGATGGCGATGGCCTGGCGCTGATCCATGCGCAATAGCCGCGGCACCCAATACCCCACGGCGAGGCTCAGCAGGTTGAAGGTCAGGCAGGCGGCGCCCACCAGTTGCACATAGCCGCTGATCTTGCTGCGGTCCTTGAAGATCGCGATGGCAATGACCGTGGCCAGAAACACCACCGACAGGATCTTCACCGGCTTGTTGAGCCGTGCCGCCAGCTGCGGCAACCTGGCATTGATCAACATGCCCAGTGCCACCGGGCCCAGCACAATCATGAACACCTGCAGCACCTTGGTGAACTGCAGGGGCAGGGTCTTGCCTTCGCCCATGAAGTGTTCCAGCGACAGGTTGACGATGATCGGCAGCGTCAGGATCGCAAGCACGGAATTGATGGCCGTGAGCGTGATGTTCAAGGCGACGTCCCCGTTAGCCAGATGGCTGTAGAGATTGGCGCTGGTGCCGCCGGGCGAGGCTGCCAGCAGCATCATGCCGACCGCCAGTTCCGGCGGCAGTCCGAAGCTGGTTGCGATCATGAAGCAGACCACCGGCAGCAGCAGCACCTGGCAACTCAGGCCAACGATGACCGCTTTGGGGTAGATCAGCACTCGGGTGAAGTCGGCGATGCGCAGGCCGAGGCCGAGGCCCAACATGATCACGCCAAGCGCAATCGGCATAACGACCGTGGTGATGGGGTCGGGGGTCATGCGGTCTCCCTGATTATGGTTCTAGTGATGCACAGCGTGGCCAAGGGGCCGTGCCGATGTCCCCGATACTGCACCATAGTGTGGGATCGACACACTGAGAATCGACGCCAACCGCCGCGGGGCGTTGTACTGAACCGGCTTAGTCGTACCGCTGCGGAAGCAGGGGCTCCACCGCATAACCTGCACTGAGATCTCCGTCCCTGCGCTCCAGATCCTCGCGCAGATGGCGGTAGCGGTGCCGCAGTTCCTCGTAGTCACGCTCGGCGCGTCTGCGCTCCTCGCGGCTCATCAGGTGTGGCCCCTCGCCGGGTTTGCGTCCGCTGCGTACCGCGTCCAGATAGATCTGGCTGCGGCGATCGTCTTCGGCCAGCGCTGATTCGATGTCGTCGAGCTGCCGAGCCATCGACTGCAGCGAGGCGAACAGCTCCGCGGTGCGCCGGCCGTCCTCGTAGGCGGGCCGAAACGCATCATCGGTCTGCGGCGGGCAGACATCGGCGTAGGCGCGCCCTTGCCGACCCTCGAGATAGCCGTTGCTGGCCGTGCAATAGCGAGCCTGACCTTCCACATAACCCAGCTTCCAGGCGGTGGTGTCGGTGCCGACACCATGCTCGGCGCAACTGTTCTGGTGTTCAACGAGGCGCGCCATCGCGTGGCCGCGCAGGCCGTCCTGATAGCCGATCTGTCGCCAGTCACCGCTCCGGCATTCGCTTTCACTAAGGGTCGCGCAGGCGCTGCACAGCAGGACCAAGCCAGCGGACAGCCACGGTTTGCCAATGGACACGGCGCACTCCGGGAGCGATAGGGGGCGCCGGGAATACTGCACCAAAAGTCGGTGCAGCTGGTATCGCGTCGCGCGCGCGACGCGTGGTCAGTCCTGCAGCGTGACCCAGGTTGCAGGCGTGGGCGAGCCCTCGGAGGTCAGTAGCAACGCGTGACCATCGGCGCGCCAGGTGATGGCTTCGGTTTGCGCCTCGGTCGGCAAGTTCAGCGTCCGCGGCGAGCGCTGCAGTGCCTGCGCCCAGGATTCTCCGTCACTACGCTGATAGATATGGGCCTGCGTCAGCGTGGTCAGGGCCAGTCGGCGCAGCGCCGGATCAAAATCCATGCCGGTTACCCAGTTGACGCGCTCCGGTTGCTCGGTGCCGGCCGCAGCGCGCGGAATCGCGATGGGGCCCAGCGCTTCAGCGACGATCAGCGGCAACGGCGTGGACAGCGGCACACGATACAGCTGCGGTACCGCGTCACGCTTGCTCAGCAGATAGATCGAGTCCTCAACCGGGTCTACCGCCACGCTCTCGCAGTCGCGCGGGCCATCCGGATACAGCACCTGCAAGCTGCGCAGAACGGTGACCTCATGGCTGGTGTTTCCCGCCGCCAGCGTCGGCTCGTCAAGCACGTAGAGCGTGACGAAAGGCCGCACTGCGCTGTTGTCGCCGACGTCCCCTACCAGCAAGCGGGGTTCGCCATGTTCGGTGAAGGCCGTCATGTCCTCCCAGTCCAGATTGAGCGCGCCGCTTAGACGCAGGCTGCCACGTGCTTGGCCGCTGGCATCGAAGGCGTACAGCGTGGTCGGGCCGCCGCTGTCGTTGTGGCTCCAGTAGACGTCGTCCTCGCGCTGCGAGCGCGCGAGACCGGAGGACTCGGTGAGTTCGGAGTAGTCGATCAGAAATCGATGTGCATCCTGGCCGCCACCCGTAAGGCCAGGGCTCGAGGCATCACAGGCCACCAGCAGGACTGCAGTCAGTACCAGGCTCGGGGTGCGGAGGGCGGGGTGGAGCATGACGGGTCTCAGGCCAAAGCCGGGCAGGCTAGAGGGCGCAGATGAAGCTGTAGTGACCGACCTTGCCGCCGCCGCGGCCTTGCCCTATCGTGGCGCCCACGAAGCCGGGGGTGCCCGCGCAGCATGCGCAGGCTGAGATCAGACCCTTGGAACCTGGCCGCTACCCGCGGCGAGGGAAGGCTCCCAGGGTGCCCAGCGCCTGGGTGGTGCCGTCTCTCGTCGCAGACGAGAACTGACATGAACGCCGTCCCCGACACCATATTCGCCAAGGCTGAAGAACTGTCAGCCGACCTGCGCCGCCCGTTTCCGGCCAGCCGCAAGATTTACGTCGATGGCGCGCAGGGTGTGCGGGTGGCGATGCGCGAGATCACCCTCAACGCGACGGCGGGTCGCGATGGGATCGAGGCCAATCCTCCGGTCACGGTCTACGACACCAGCGGCCCATACACCGATCCGCAGATCGAGATTGATCTGCTGGCCGGCTTGCCCGCCTTGCGTGCGCCGTGGATAGAGGCGCGTGCCGACACCGAGCAGCTGCGCGGACCCAGTTCGCTGTACGGCCGCATCCGCGCCGCTGACGAACAAACCGCGCCGCTGCGCTTCGGCCATATCCGCGCGCCGCGCAAGGCCAAGGCGGGCGCCAACGTCAGCCAGATGCATTACGCGCGGCGCGGCATCGTCACGCCTGAGATGGAGTACGTGGCGATACGCGAGAACGCGCGACTGGAGGAGCTGCGCGCCAGCTACGAAAAGGCGGGCTATCTGCGGCGCATGCATCGCGGCGAACATTTTGGTGCGCGGCTGCCGGCGGTGATCACGGCCGAGTTCGTGCGTGAGGAGGTGGCCAGCGGTCGCGCCATCATTCCCGCCAACATCAATCACCCGGAGCTGGAGCCGATGATCATCGGTCGCAACTTCCGGGTGAAGATCAACGCCAACATTGGAAACTCCGCGGTCACTTCGAGCATTGCCGAGGAAGTGGAGAAGATGGTGTGGTCGACCCGCTGGGGCGGCGACACGGTGATGGACCTGTCCACCGGCAAGAACATTCACGAAACCCGCGAATGGATCCTGCGCAACTCACCGGTGCCGATCGGCACGGTGCCGATCTATCAGGCGCTGGAGAAGGTCAATGGCAAGGCCGAGGACCTGACCTGGGAGAT
>JBFJKG010000208.1:0-4578 GCA_041635075.1 Solimonas sp. | reverse complement strand
GGCGGCATTGAAGTGCGTGCCGAGGGCAAGGCGCTGGCGGATGGTGCCGCCGGACATCGGGTACGCGTTGAGAATCGCAGCTCGCGCAGGGTCGTCGAAGGCGTGGTCCGCGCGCCCGGTGTCGTTGAGGTGGCATTGTGACGCCCGTTAGCCGCCTGACTGTAAAGATTTGCCAGATCCTGCCGATAGGGGGGCTGGGCACAGATGCCCGCAGGAGCCCTGAATGAGCCACAAGATCGAATCCACCCCCAACGTAGCCCCGCTACCCGCCCCGCGCGCCAGCGGCCGCCCCAGCGAGGGCACGGCACGCTCCACAGCCACTCCGCGCGACGACTCCCTGAGTCTGACCGGGAACGCGCGCATGGCGACCGACATCCTGCAGGCAGCTGTCGCTGCACCGGCAGTAGATTCCTCACGCGTCGCCAGCGTGCGTAACGCACTGGATAGCGGCCAGTACCACGTTGACTCCGAGTCAGTCGCCACCCACCTCATGCGTCTTGAATGGGAGTTGTCCACTACATGAACCCCGATCCGGTTAGCAGCCGCGTGCGCGAGAACCTGCGACAGCATGTCGACAGCCTGCAGTTGCTGCTGGAACTGCTGCAGCAGGAGCAGGCGGCACTGCCGGGAGAGGACGTATCGGCGCTGGAACGCATCACCCAGTCGAAAGCGGCAGCCGCCGAGCACTTGCATGAACTGGGCCGCGAGCTGCTGCCGCTGCAGGCCACGGCGATGGCGGCTACCCAGGAGTGGGCCGAGGTGCAATCGCTGGCAGCGCGCTGCCAAGCCGCGAATGCGGAAAATGCCAGCCTTCTGGACATCCGCGCGCGTACCGTACGCACCCGCCTGCAGATTCTGCGGGGCGGTCAGGGCCCGTCGCTCTACGACCGCTCGGGAGCCTCGTCAGCCCTGGGATCTCGGCGCCTGGGCCTGGCGTGAACCCTGCGCCGCAGGCCGCATCGATCGACGCCCAGCGTCATCAGCGTGCGTCGACCCTGGCGTTGCTCAACCGCCTGCGCCTGCACCGCGTGCCGCTAACCGTGCAGATAAACAACGCCCTGCGCGGCTACAGCACCTGCATTCTGGCGGTAGACCCCGATCCGGATGCGCTGCATCTGGACGCGCTGTATCCGACCCCATCAGTTGCTCCACAACCGGGCGCGCGCCTGCGACTGCGCGGGCGCCTGGATGGCGGCTTGCTGCGCTTCGATACCGAGCTGGGCGCGATGGCGATCAACGATGACGGACCGATCCTGCGGGCGCGCATACCCGAACACATCGAGCTGCTGGAGCAGAGAGCCGCGCGACGGCAACCGATCGGCGCCGGGCCCGACGCGCCGACGCTTGCGCTGGAGAGCGGCAGCGGCCGCAGCATTGCGCAGTTGCTGGACCTGTCCATACTGGGAGCCAGCGCGCTGGCCCCGATTGAGGCGACCGCGCCGATTGGCAGCCAGCTGCGCTGCCACTTCGACGGCCCCGGCGCGCTGCCGTTTACCGCCGAAGTCCGCTCAAGAACACCTCGCGGGCGATGGCAACGCCTCGGTCTGCGTTTCGCGCGTTTGCGCCGAGAGGAAGAAGACCGTCTGGTCGCCACTCTGCTGCGCCTGGAACGACGTGCGATCCGGCGCATGCCACTGCATGCC
This sequence comes from Solimonas sp., assembly GCA_041635075.1. GTDB lineage: Bacteria > Pseudomonadota > Gammaproteobacteria > Nevskiales > Nevskiaceae > Solimonas. The sequence continues at coordinate 2,935 of JBFJKG010000208.1, read as the reverse complement.
TAAACGCGGTCATACGCCGCAGCGCATAATGCGCACATGTCTGAGCCCCTTATAGAAGCCCAACGCGTCGACATCACGCGTCTTGCCGTCGACGCCATCGTCAACGCCGCCAACGAGACCCTGTTGGGTGGCAGCGGTGTCGACGGCTCTATCCATCGCGCCGCTGGCCCAGGCCTGCTAGCCGCTTGCCGAAGGCTCAACGGCTGCCCGACCGGTGAGGCGCGCATGACCGGAGGCCATCAGCTTTCGGCGCGGCATGTCATTCACACCGTGGGGCCGGTCTGGAATGGCGGACAAAACCAGGAACCGGAACTGCTGGCCGCCTGCTATCGGCAATGCCTGCACCTGGCGGAGCAAAGCAAGTTGAGCAGCATCGCCTTCCCGGCGATCTCCTGCGGTGCCTACGGCTACCCGTTGCGGGCAGCGACCGTAGTAGCGGTGCGCGAAGTTCGCACCTTCATGCAGACAGCGGAGTCGCTGCGACACGTGATCTTCGCGTGCTTCAACGACGCCACGCTGGAGAGCTATCAGACCGAGCTGGCGCGCCCGCACTAAAAAGCCTGCGCAGCCGCAGCCAAGGCTTGCGATAATGTGGCATGAGCGCCTGGTCCGATTCCGACTTTCCCCTGTTTGTGACCTGCGCCCGCGGCGTAGAGCCGCTGCTGGCCAACGAGCTGGCCAGCCTGGGGGTTACGGCGACCAAGGAACGCACCGGCGGCATCGCTGCTCATGCAAGCCTGGAGGCCGCGTATCGCGCCTGCCTATGGTCGCGTCTGGCCAGCCGCGTGCTGATGCCGCTGCAGCGCTTTCCGGCCGCCGATCCCGATGCGCTGTATCAGGCCGCGGCAGCAATTGCCTGGCACGACCTGTTTGACGCCGGCAGCACGTTTGCCATCGAAGTGGCCGGACGCTCGCCGACGCTGACCCATACCCAGTACGCCGGTCTCAAGGTCAAGGACGCCATCGTCGACAGCTTCCGGGCCCAGGGCCTGCAACGTCCCAATGTCGACACCGAAAGTCCTGACATCCGCATCCACCTGCACCTGGATCGAGAGAACGCAACCCTGAGCCTGGATCTGGCGGGTGACAGCCTGCATCGGCGCGGCTACCGACTGCGGGGGGTAGAAGCCCCGCTCAAGGAAAATCTCGCCTGTGCAATTCTGGTTCGCTGCGGGTGGGCCGAGCTTGCCGCCACCCACGCTCCGCTGCTGGACCCAATGTGCGGTTCCGGCACGCTGGTGATCGAGGCGGCATTGATGGCCGCCGACATCGCGCCTGGCATTCGCCGCAAGCGTTGGGGCTTCGAGGCATGGCTGGACCACAAACCGGCGGTCTGGAAGCGCATCAAGGCCGAGGCCGAGGAGCGGCGCGCGCTCGGGCTTGCGCGCCCCCAGCCCGTATTCAGGGGCAGCGATCTCGACCAACGCGCCCTGCTTGCGGCCCGCAGCAATGCCGAGCGCGCCGGTGTCGGCGAGTTCATCGAATGGACCGTGGGCGACGCACTCGATGCCCGTCCGCCCGCCGCGCAGCCCGGCTTGGTCGTCAGCAATCCGCCCTACGGCGAACGCATCGGCACCGACGCAGAGATCATCAAGCTGTACTCGCTGTTCGGCACGACTCTGCTGCAGTATTTCCCCGGCTGGCGTTTTGGATTCTTCACCGCGCGCGACGACATCGCGCAGCGGCTGGGGCTGCGCGCAGAGAAGATCAACACCCTCTACAACGGCGCCATTGTCTGCAAGCTGCTGCGCTTCGAGGTCCCCGGAGCACCGATCACTTCGGCTGTGCCGTCGGTCAAACCAACACCCTGGGAACTGGCTACCGGCACCGCACCGATTGCAGACGACGCTCCGCCCGCAGCCTTGTTGGGCGGTGAGGATTTCGCCAACCGGTTGCGCAAGAACCTCAAGCACCTGGGCAAGTGGGCACGCCGCGGTGGCATCGAGCATTACCGCCTTTACGATGCTGATCTTCCCGAATACGCGCTTGCGGTGGATCTGTATCAGACCCGAGACGGCATGCATGCGCATGTGCAGGAGTACGCCGCGCCCAAGAGCATAGAACCGGCACGTGCCGAGAAGCGCCTGCGCGAGGCACTGGGGCAACTGCAAGCCGTGTTGGCGCTGCCGTCGGCCAACCTGCATTACAAGCTGCGGCGCTCGCAGAAGGGCACGACCCAGTACAGCAAACAGAACGAAACCGAGCACTATCACGAGATCGAAGAACACGGATGCAGGCTGCAGGTGAACTTCGACGACTACCTCGACACCGGTTTGTTTCTCGATCACCGTCCCATCCGCCTGCGTATCCAGCAGGAGGCCGCCGGCAAGCGCTTCCTCAATCTGTTCTGCTACACCGGTGTGGCCACGGTCCACGCCGCGGTCGGCGGCGCGCGCCGCACGCTGTCGGTAGATCTGTCGAACACCTATCTGGACTGGGCCAAACGCAATCTGGCCCTGAACGGCGTACGTGGCTGGGATTACGAACGCATGCCGGCGGCGGCCGAAACTCTGGCTCAGCACGCGCTGGTACGCGCTGATTGCATGCTGTGGCTGCGCGAACAGTCCGCCCTGCAGCCGGCGCAACAGTACGATCTGATCTTCCTCGACCCGCCAACCTTCTCCAATTCAAAGAAGATGGACGGCACGCTGGACATCCAGCGCGATCACGTCGAGTTGATCCAGTGCTGCCTCAAACTGCTGGCGGCGGATGGCACGCTCTACTTCTCAACCAACCGCCATGGCTTCAAGATCGAAGCCGAAGCGCTGGTGGACGCCGTGATCAAGGACATTACGGCACAGACACTGGACGAGGATTTCAAGCGTCCGCCGCCAGCACACAAGTGCTGGTCGATCAGGCACGCGCCGTAACCCAACCGAAACATCGCGGTCATCTGCGCAGCTTAGGCTTGCGCCGCCATGAGCGCCGCCCTTTC
>JBFJKG010000207.1:0-4584 GCA_041635075.1 Solimonas sp. | reverse complement strand
ATCCACGAAATCGTAAATGCTCCCAGCAAGGGGCTTGATATGCGTTCCTTGAACTGCATCCTTACAGCCTTACCTAATTCATCAATCGCCACTGGACTCCTCCGAACGCCTTAACGTAGCCAATTTGTACCTGCAGTCATGTGGCTGTTCCCCTCGTCAAATTCTGCTGCCACAGGGCGAGCGCTGCAAGGTGTTGATGATTAAATGGAAATGTTTCTTGGTGTGCGGGATTAGTCGCGATGTAGCTTCTTCGGGAGCAAGAGGTCGCAGGTTCGAATCCTGTCGCCCCGACCAATGATTTCCATGAAACCCAGCCATCGGCTGGGTTTTTTGTTGCCCGTCATTTCGGGGGCCGCAACGCAATCGGGCGCCGCTAGGCGCCCGATTGGTTGAAGCGTGCTGCTGTAACCCTAGAAGCGCTGCACAAAGCGTGCGTATGGCGTGCGGCCAACCGGCTCGTAGAGCGTCTGATCGTAGAACGGGCTGGTCAGGAAGTAGTTGGTGGAGACACCGCGATCAAACAGGTCGCGCATGCCCACAACCAGCGACGAATTCCACGGCGTTTCCCACTTCAGCTGCAGGTCATGCACCGTATTGGAGGCCACATGCGCCTGCTGTTGCAGCTGCAGGGGATCCGGATCGCCAGGTACGAGCGTAGCGGCGGTCGAGGGAATGAACGTCGTGGTCCAGGTGGTCGTGAAGTCCGCCCACACCCACGCGATGTCTGCGGTGGCACGGTACTCGGGCACGCCCGGATCACCCACCTGATCGCGGACCGGAAGCACGCCGTCGTCCTCTTCGTAGCTCAGCACGTAGCTGACCGAAAGGGTCGGACGCAGCTGACCCCAGCCGTCAAAGTTGAAGCGGCTGTTCAGCACCAGATCGAGGCCCTGCGTCGAGATCTCCGAGATATTGTCGGTCGTGGTCTCGAACACCGGCCGCGCGCCGGAGCGATCAATGCTGGTGCCCTCAGGCAGCGGCTGTCCCAGCAGTTCGCGGAAGATCAGGCTTTGCACCGAGTAGGTGGTCAGGGAGTCCTTGATCGTGATGTCGTAGTAGTCCAGCGTGAAATCCAGCCAATCCAGCGGCTGCATTACGATGCCGGCGCCAAACTGAGTGGACTTCTCCGGATCCAGGTCCGAATTGGCCAAGAAGAAGGTGTCGTACTGCGCTTCCGGGCACTGCGAATCAGGCTGGCCGGCTTCACGGCAGGTCACCAGGTCGCGGGCGCTCTCAGCACTGAAGGCATCATTGGCATTCAGCTCGCTGAGCAGCGGCGCACGGAACCCCTTGCCAGCGGACGCACGCAGGGTCAGGTTCGGCTGAACCAGCCAGCGGGCGGAGATTTTCGGGCTGAAGGCGCCGCCCACGTCGCTGTAGTCGTCATAACGGGTGGCGATGTTCAGCTCGACATCTTCCAGTACCGGCAGCACCGCTTCACCAAATACGGCGTAGGCATTGCGCTTGCCGCTGGAGGAGTTGCCGGAGGAGCCGCCGACGGTGCCGGCTTCGGACTGCGAGTCATAGTGGTCGAAGAAGCGCTCTTTGCGGTACTCGACACCAAAGGCACTGTCGACGCGGCCTGCGGGCAGGTCAAACAACGGCAGCTTCACTGTGGAGAACGCTTCACGATACTCGGTGAGCCCGTCACGATTGATCGTGACTACCATCGAGTTCAGCGTGTCCTGGTCGCCAGGATTGGCAATATCGAAGGGGTTGTAGTCACCACTGGCGGCAGCCGCTGCCGCAACCGAGCGCAGCAGGTAGCCATTGCCCAGATCGGTGAACGTATAGCGGGTGATGCGACCGCCCAGCTCGACTTCGATTTCGTCAAAGCTCTTGGTCAATGCGGAGATGATGCTGAATACGCCAGAGCGATTGTTGTTGTCGCGATTGCCCAGTGGCAGGAAGCGATGCGCCACGATCACATCTTCGCCGTAAGGGTTGGTGGGTGCCGTTCCCGGCACTTCGATCAGATCCGGCGCTGCTGCAAAGCGACCGAAGCTCTCGGATTGAGCGAACGAGGCCGTGGTCTCGAACGTCATGTCGTAGTCGATGTCGTAGCCAAAGCTGACGAACACGGACGACGTTTCCAGCTGAGTGGTGTCAGCGGCAAATTGCGTGAAGTTGAACGCGCACATTTCGGCATTCGGAATGCCGGTAAACAAGCCTACGTCGTCGATATAGCGGTAGTAGCCGCGGTCGCTCGGGCAGGCACCCTCGGGCGGGGTGAACGTGGCGCTGAAGTCCGAGTTGAATATGGTGTTGCCGAAACCGCTGAGGCCGCCCGTCGTCGAGTAGTTCTGGCCGTCACCAAAGTTGGCACGGGAGTAGTCACGATCACGCAGGAAGATCGGCTTCTTGAGCGTGTAGGCGGCACCAAACAGCATGCGTGCATCGCCGCTGGAAACACCTGCCACGATCGAGGCGTCCTGCTCGTCGCCGCCGGCGTTTTCCGGCGTACCGAGGCCGGCAGTGATTTCAACGCCATTGAAATCTTTGCGCAGCACCACGTTGATGACGCCGCCGATGGCGTCGGAGCCGTATACCGCCGATGCGCCGTCCGACAGCACTTCAATCCGCTCGATGGCGGCGAGCGGGATGGTGTTGAGATCGACGCCCGCGCCCTGCAGTGAAGGCGAGGTCGCGACGCGGCGTCCGTCTACCAGGACCAAGGTGCGTGCCGCGCCGAGGCCGCGCAGCGAAAGCAGCGCCTGGCCCTGGCCGCTGCTGCCGGAGATCGAGGTGAACGAACCGAAGCTGTTGAACGTGGAGGCACGCAATGCGTCCGCCACGGAGATCTTTCCGGTGGCGGCAATGTCGTCGCGGGAGATGACCGTAACCGGGAGTGCGCCTTCCATGGCGGCACGGCTCAAGCGCGAGCCAGTGACCTCGATGCTGTCGAGCTTGGCCGGCTGCTTGTCCTCGACCTGCGAGGCTTCGGCCGGTTGCTGACGCAACGGGTCTACGGGCACCGTATTGACGGTTGTCGCGGTGTCTCCGATGGCGACGGGCTGCGTCGGTGCGTAATCATCCATCGGCGCATTCTGTGAATGCGCGGGTAGTGCGGTTGCAGTCGCGATAGCTGCTGCAAGTACCGTCAGACGCAAAGCGCCATTCGGCCGTTCAAGCCTGGATCCCATCATGCTGACTCCCTGAAAAATTCTATTTGTTGTCTGCCCAAATCGTATTCCGACTGTCCGCTAAAGCAGATTCCGTGCCGGAATCAAGTTTGCGGGCATGTCAGAAGACGCCCCATGGGTCTGTCCGCGATGGTACCCAGCTATGGCGTCAGGAGAAAGAGGAGAGGGCGCCTATCGAAGAGGGGGAAACACCCAGACAACAAAAAAGCGGGCCTTTCGGCCCGCCTCATTTTCCATCAGCACAATCTTTAAGAGGTGGCTTATGCCAGCGCTTTGATGTGCGCAGCCAGGCGCGATTTGTGACGCGCGGCCTTGTTCTTGTGAATCTGCCCTTTGTTGGCGTAACGATCTACGACCGGAACCATCTCGGCATAGGCGGCTTCAGCAGCCGGCTTGTCCTTGGCTTCGAGGGCCTTGACGACCTTCTTGATGTAGGTGCGGATCATCGAGCGCTGCGCAACGTTGCGGCTGCGGCGCTTCTCGGCTTGGCGGGCGCGCTTTTTTGCGCTGGCGATGTTGGCCAAAGTGAAACTCCTGAAAATCGGGGGTGTTCTTGAAGGGCGCGGAGTATGGCCACGAGCCTCCGGTTTGTCAACGGATTCGGGGCTCGAAGCGGCTGAAAAGGCAGGAAAAACGCGGGCGCGATGCAGCATCTGCGGCTAAACTGCGGCGCCTCCATGTCCAAGTCACTCCTCAAGTCGTCCGGTGTCGTCGGGTTGATGACCCTACTATCGCGCGTGCTCGGCTTCGCGCGGGACGTGCTATTTGCCGTGGCATTTGGTGCCGGCGCCGGCATGGACGCGTTTCTGATCGCGCTCAAAATCCCGAACTTCGGCCGACGCATGTTCGCCGAGGGCGCGTTCTCACAGGCATTCGTGCCGGTGTTCACGGAAGCGAAAGCCACGCAGGATCACGCGGATGTACGCGATCTGACTGCGGTGGTGATGGGAACCCTGGGCGGTGTACTGGCCCTGATCACGCTGGTCGGCTGTCTGGCTGCGCCGTGGTTGCTGTGGCTGTTTGCACCCGGCTTCGGTGCCGACCCCGGCAAGCACGCCCTGGGTACGGAACTGCTGCGCTGGACCTTCCCGTATCTGATGTTCATTTCATTGACGGCGATGCTGTCCGGTGTGCTCAACAGCTATGGCCGCTTCGCGGTTCCGGCATTCACGCCCGTGTTGCTCAATCTGTGCTTGATTGCCGCAGCCTTGATGCAGCCCGATTCGGTGCAGGCGCTGGCCTACGCGGTGTTCGCGGCGGGTCTGTTTCAGCTGGCGTTTCAATTGCCCTGGGTCTGGCGGCTAGGCTTGCTGCCGCGACCGCGCTGGGGTTGGCGCGACAGCCGCGTGCGTCGCATCATCAGCCTGATGCTGCCGGTGATGATTGGCTCCTCGGTGGCGCAGGTGAGCCTGCTGCTCGATTCTGCGCTGGCGTCGCTGCT
>JBFJKG010000206.1:0-4604 GCA_041635075.1 Solimonas sp. | reverse complement strand
TACAACCTCGACTCCATCAGCGAGCAGGGGATCGTTCCGGATGACACTTTCTATCTGTGGACCAGTGCGCTGGGCCTGACCTACAAGTTTGGCGCGGACCCCTACGATCAGGACGGTGACGGCGTGCCGGACTCGCTGGACAAGTGTCCGAATACCCCTCCGGGTGTCGCGGTGTATTCCGATGGCTGTCCGACGGATATGGACGGTGACGGTGTGCCCGATTATCTCGACAAATGCCCGAATACGCCGAAGGGTGCGCTGGTGGGTGCCGACGGTTGCGAGCTGGACAGCGATGGTGACGGCGTGCCCGATGCCCGCGACCAGTGCCCGAACACCCCGAAGGGCATTCCGGTTGATGCCGCAGGCTGCCCGCTGGACAGCGATGGCGACGGCGTTCCGGACTATCTCGACAAGTGCCCGGGTACACCGAAGGGCACCCGCGTGAATGCCGAGGGCTGCTCTCTGGCCGATCAGGATGGCGACGGTATTCCTGACGAGTTGGACAAGTGCCCGGGCACTCCTCCGGGGATTCCGGTCGGTGCCGACGGCTGCCCGCTGGACAGCGATGGCGACGGCGTTCCCGATTATCTGGACGAGTGCCCGCGGACGCCGCCGGGCGCCAAGGTGCTGCCGAATGGCTGTGCCCTGACCGGCGACTGCCGTACGCCGCGACCGGGTGAGGCTGTCGATGCCGACGGCTGCGCGATCGATCGCAACTTCATCCTCAAGGGCGTGAAGTTTGAGTTCGATTCCGATCGTTTGACGGAGGCGGCCAAGCAGATCCTCAATGAGGTGGGGGCGACGCTGCAGGCGTACCCGAACGTTGACGTTGAACTGGAAGGCCATACCGACAGCATGGGTTCGGATACCTATAACCTCGGTCTTTCCGAGCGGCGTGCCAATTCGGTCAAGGTGTATCTGATCGGTCGCGGCGTCGCTGCCAAGCGGATGACGCCGGTCGGTTATGGCGAATCGCGCCCGATCGACAGCAATGAAACCGAGGCGGGTCGCGAGAACAACCGCCGTGTGGAACTTGGGGTGCGCGAGTAAGCGCTACGCCCCCGAGCTGTTCAAGAACCCCGCCTTCATGGCGGGGTTTTTCTTTGGGGCCGGTACAGGCACCATGGCGATGGGTTCGCAGGGGGGCGGGGGATGTATATCAGCTACGACTTTGCATTCAAGGACGGCACCCATCGCCGCATCGTGGTCGACGTGGCGCGTGCGGAGCGTGCTGCGGCGTTGACCGCACGCACACCGCCACCTGACTGGACGCGTCTTGAATACAAGCAGTGCCCGAATTGCCCGCTACAGGTGACGCCGGGCGCGCGCTGTCCTCCCGCGGTCGATCTTGCTCCGACCATAGACGCGTTTGCCAAGATCATCTCGTACGCCGAGGCACGCGTAACGGTGGAGATGGAGGAGCGCACCGTCAGCCGGGAGTGCCAGGTACAGCAGGCATTGAGTTCGCTGGTGGCGCTGATGATGGCAACCAGCGGCTGTCCGTTACTTGGGCGCATGCGTGGCTTGGCGCGCACGCACCTGCCGTTTGCAACCATGGAAGAGAGCCTGTTGCGCAGTCTCGGCGCATATCTGATCAAGCAGCTGATCGAGCACCGCAACGGCCGCGAGGCCGACTGGAACCTCGATGGCCTCAAGCAGCATTACGCTCAGCTGGAGACCCTCAACAAGGCGTTCAAGGCGAGAGTGCGCGCGGCCTCAGAGCAGGATGCCTCGTTGAATGCGGTTAGCGCCCTCGGCATTCTGTCGATGGGCATCGGCGTTTCGATTGATGATCAGCTGGCGGAACTTGCCCCGCATCTGGTGCTGGACATGCCGGCGCGCTGAATCCCTCGGGGGGTGGGCGTTGCCCGCTTCAGGGCCTGGCCGCGGATGCCTGCATCAGGACGTCCATATAGGACGGCGGCTCCGGGGACGCGTTCCGGGACTGCAACAGACGATGCATCTGCGGTAGCCGGTAGTAGGGCACGGATGCCATCAGATGGTGTTCGAGATGATAGTTGACCCGCAGCGGCGCAAACGTCATGCGTGCCAGCCAGCCGGCTGTAGTTGTACGGGTGTTGCGGAACATGTCGGGCACCCGATCGAGGCAGCCGTGTTCGGCGATGGAGCGGATGCGTACAAACAGCGGAAACGGTGTCACGTAGGCGAGCACCCAGACGCCGTAGAGCCAGGCATGTCCGCTCGCTGCGAGCACCGCAAATAGTAGGCCGTTGATCAGCAGCATCGGCGCCATGTTGCGCAGCGCGCTACCGACATACTGATGCCATCGGCGCCCAGCCGCCGGCAAGCGATGGATGTCGTTCGAGACTGTCCAGCGAATGACGCCAGCGTCCATCAGCAACAAGCCGAACAGAAGCTTGAGGCCGGTGATGCCCAGCACGTCGCGCATCAGCTTGCGTACCAGCGACGCGCGCGTGGTCGGGTATCCGCTGTGCAGCGAAAAATCCGGGTCGGCTTCAGTGCCGGTCTTGGTGTGATGAACGAAGTGGTGGGCGCGGTACTTGTGCAAGTTCTGCCAGATGGGTCGCGCACACAGCCAGTCGGTCAGCACATCGTTGGCCCAGCGCGTCTTGAACAGCGTGCCGTGTGCGCCCTCGTGCTCCAGGACAGCCAGGCACAGCTGACGGCCGGCGATCACGATCAGCGCCAGAACGAAGGTCAGCGGGTGAGGCCACTGCGCCAGCATGACGAAGGCGCCGGCGATGATTGCCCAGGTAGACAGCACTGCCCAGGCGCCGCGCCAGTCCGAGCGTGCGGTCAGTTGGGCGATCTCTTCACGGCTGAACAGCGCCTGCAGCCGCTGCCGGGTAGCGGTGGGCATCTGCGTAGGTGTCGAACTCGTGGGGTGGGTAGTCATCGTGGTCAGTGCGTGAGATGAGTTCCGGGCGGTGTCGCATCTGCAGGCAACTGCAGCCGATGGGAACGGCGCCAGATTGCCTGGCCGCATTGGTCGAAGCGGATCACGGTCTCGAAGAACGCGCGGCGCGCATCGATATCGACAAAGGGGGCGGGCAACAAGGGATCGAAGACAACATCGCGAATGGCTTTGCGCCCGAGCAGAAATGACTCGCGCGCTGCTACGTCGTCCTCAAGTGTGTCGGCCCTGGCCATCCAGGTCTCGAGTTGTGCGCGCTGTTTGCGGTAGCCGAGGTTGAGCGCCCTGGAATCCCATAATGTGCGGATGGTGGCTGTTCGCTTGGCGTCAAAGTCTGTTGCGACGAAAACGTTGGCCGCACTTTCCAGGCCCAGTGTGTAAAGCCGTCTGCGGACGAGTTCGGGCCCGCCGTTGAGATTGTCTGGACGAACGTGGAGGTCGCGCTCAAGTTCGCCGAACCCCAGCATCTGCAGGGCGCGCCGCCGCCGCCGTACCGCGCCGCGGTTGCTGCGTCCCAGGTTGCCACTGTGTACCACCAGATAGCTGCCATGCCATGGCCGAACCTGGCTTTCCGCGTCACGCCAGGTCGCGACCTCGTCGGCAAAATCATGAGCGCGTGCGGTCAGGCGGTAACTGCCTCTGCCCTCGGCTTCGATCAGGCCTTCGCCCGAAAGTCGCACCAAGGCTACCCGCACGTTGTTCTCGCGGATGTCGAATAGCGCGGCAGCGGCGACGAAGTCGCGCACGCTCACGGCCTCCTCCCCGGAGGCGAGCAGCAGGCCGAGTATCAGTGTTCGTGCGCTTGGCAACATTACGGGCGTAGTCATGAGTCGTTCGACATCGACACATTACAAATGTGGTTGATATTGTGTCAACATCGTAACAATAACTGCTCACGGGGAGTACTGACGATGCAAGCCGAACCGCTGATCCTGATCGAACGCCGCCCGCCGTTGCTGATCGTCACGATCAATCGGCCGGCACGGCGCAACGCCGTGGACGGCCCTACTGCGTTGGCGCTGGCGGATGCATTTCGCGCGTATGAGGCCGACGCCGAACTGCGCGTGGCGATCCTGACCGGCGCTGGGGAGCACTTCTGTGCCGGCGCCGACCTCAAGGCCATTGCCGGTGGGGAGGGCGCTGGCGATAAGCGGATCGCGCGCGAAGGCGACGGGCCGATGGGCCCCACGCGCATGCAGTTGAGCAAGCCAGTGATTGCGGCCGTGGCGGGCTACTGCGTTGCTGGCGGGATCGAACTGGCCGCGTGGTGCGACCTGAGAGTGGCCGACGAGACGGCGGTATTCGGTGTGTTCTGCCGCCGCTTTGGCGTGCCGTTGATAGACGGTGGCACGCTGCGCCTGCCGCGCCTGATCGGGATGTCGCGTGCGATGGATCTGATCCTGACCGGACGACCGGTTGCAGCCGAAGAAGCACAGCAGATGGGCCTGGCCAATCGACGGGTGCCCGCCGGGCAGGCGCTGACCGCTGCAGTGGCGCTTGCGGAACAGTTGGCGGCATTTCCACAGACCTGCATGCGCAATGATCGCCTCAGCGCCTACCGCCAATGGGATCTGGACGAAACCCGGGCGATTGCGCAGGAGTTCGAGCTGGGCCTGCAGACCTTGCAGTCCGGCGAGACGCTGGCCGGTGCCAGCCGCTTCTCCAGTGGCAGTGGACGGCACGGCAATTTCAACAGCTAGGAAGGGAG
>JBFJKG010000205.1:0-4622 GCA_041635075.1 Solimonas sp. | reverse complement strand
GATGGGCCGGCCATCGTGGTAACGCGCGCGACCACCTACCTCGTCGAACCGGGCTGGCGCTATCAGGCTGCGGCGCAGAGCGCCGTGTGGTTTACGCAGCAACTGTAAGACCGAAGGAGTACACCATGGACGATATCAAGCCGAGTGCTGAGCAACAGGCGCTGATGGATCGTTTTCTTAGCCAGAACAAGATGTTCTATGCACCTGATCCGGACATCATGGAGAACCATCGGATAGAACCGCGCTCACCGCTTGAGGAGAGATTGCTATCTGGCGAGGTGGATAGGCACAAGGTCAATGAGGTGCGTGGGTTGGTCGTCGCCGCTCTGGACGAAAGCCACACGATGATTGAGCAGATGGGTGCGGCGCCAGGTGCCAAGTGGGGCGATATGACCACGGCAGTCTTTACCGCCGCTGGTGACCTGTCGATGATCGCACCGCACGGAGTCGGCGGCTTTGCTGCGGCCGTCTTCTATCCGATCAAGTTCATCAACAAGTACTGGGTGAACGAGCACACGGTTGGCGTGCGTGAAGGCGACGGGTTTATCCATAACGATGCACGCTACGGTGGCATCCACAACACCGATCAGTCGATGATGATGCCGGTGTTTTGGCAAGGCAGGATCGTATGTTGGCTGTCAGCCACGATCCACGAAGGCGAGAACGGCGCCTGCGAGCCTGGCGGCATGCCGGCCGCTGCCGAAAGCAAGTTTGACGAAGGTTTGAAGATGCCACCGTTCAAGATCGTCGAGAACTTCGAATTGAAACGCGATCTGGTGACGTTCCTGCAGAACTCGGTACGCGACCCAAAGCTGCAGCTGGAAGACATGAAGGTGCGCCTGCATTCAGTCCTGCGGCTGCGCGAGCGCATCCTTAAGGTGCTGGAGGAGCATGGCGAGGAAGCCTTGGTCGCCACCTTGAGACAGCACATTGAGGACGTAGTTGAGGAGGTCCATCGGCGCATTGCCGAGTTGCCGGACGGTACCACGCGCACGGTGTCCTTTGCCGACTCCACGCTGCGTGAGAACGCGCTGCTCAAACTCAACATGGCGATCACCGTGAAGGGCGACAGAATGATCGTCGACATGCGTGGGTCTTCGCCGGAACTCCTGAACCGATCGATCAACGCTTGTCAGGCGTCCTTCAAGACGATGCTGTTCACCGGCTACATGCAGAACATCTGGCCCGATCTGCCGTTCACGATGGCGGCCTTCATGCCGTTCGACTTCATCTTCGATGACAAGTCACTCATCAACGGTTCTTTCGACACGCCGCAGGCGATGAGTCTGATTCCGTTGTTCAAGACCATGACCATAGCGTGCCTGCCGATGGCAAAGCTCAGCTACAGCCTGCCTCACCGGTACACCGCGATCGTCGCGCCGCAGTACGATCAGCCCGCCACACTCATCTACGGTGGCCTGACGCAGCACGGTGAGTATGTCGGAAACTTCTGCGCCGATATCAACGGTATGGGGCAGGGCGGACGCGCGCACAGAGATGGCGAACACTCGGTGTCCCCGCCATTTGCGGCGCATTGCGATCTGGGAGAGATCGAGTTGCAGGAGGAGGACCTTCCGATGGTTCGCCTCGGGGCCTTCACCCTGGCCAAGGACCGCGTCGGCTTCGGAAAGTATCGCAGCGGACTCGGATACGAGCAGATCCACACCTACCGGAAATCCGGACTCTGGGGCTTCATGACCGGGTGTTCCGGGTCATTGTTCTCGTCGGCGCAGCCACTGTTTGGCGGCTATGCCTCGCCGACCTATCCCCTGTGCAAGATCAAGGGGATCAATGTGTTTGAGGTGCTCAAGAAGAATCCGGAGCTGTTCAGCTTTGACATTGTCGAACTGATGAACAGCCAGCCCTTTGAAGGCGCAAGCTACTCAACGCATGACATGGGCATGACATTCGAGCTGGCCGCGCCCGGCGAGTTGTACATGATGTGTCAGGGCGCCGGCGGCGGCTATGGCGATGTCCTGCAGCGCGACCCTAAGCTGGTCATGAAGGATGTTGAGGAGAATCTGATATCCCACGATACCGCACGTACGATCTTCAAGGTCGCTTTTGATGAAAGGGCGCTGGTGGTTGACGAGGCGGCCACCAGGACCGCCCGTGAAGACGAGCGGAAGGCGCGCCTGGAGCGCGGCGTTCCTTACGACGAGTTCGTGGAAACCTGGACCACGCCAGAGCCACCCGAGCATTTGCCGTTCATGGGCTGCTGGGACAATCAGGAAGTGGTCTACGGCGAGATGATGGGCCAGCGCGTGAAGATGGAAGGCAGTGCCCTGCAAAGCCAATTCATGCTCAATCCAAAGGACGTTCAGATCGTGCAGCTGCAGAATCAGCTAAAGGCTGCTCAGGGCGCACTGGAGCGTCTCGAGCAGCAGCGCTGACCCGGGGCTCGCGCATGACCATCGAGGGCGAACTGCTGTGGACGCCGCGGACCGAGTTTGCAGAGGCCAGCAACATCGCGGGCTATCTGCGCTGGCTGCGGCGCGAGCGCGGCCTGGACTTCAATGGCTACGACACGCTGTGGCGCTGGTCGGTCACCGAGATCGAGGCGTTTTGGGCATCTCTGTGGGACTACTTTGACGTGCAGTCGTCGACGCCGTACAGCGCCGTCCTCAACGAGCGACGCATGCGCGGTACCCGCTGGTTCGAAGGATCTCGAGTCAACTATGCCGAGCACATGCTCAGGCGCGAGGCAACGGCGCCGGATCAGGTGGTGCTGCATCATCTCTCGGAGTCGCGACCGCTGGCACGCATGACGGCCACTGAGCTTGGCGCTCAGGTACGAATACTGGCGACTGCAATGCGCGAACTCGGCGTAGGGCCAGGCGACCGCGTCGTGTCCTACATGCCGAACATCGCCGAAACGGCGGTGGCGATGATGGCGACGATCGCAATTGGTGCGGTGTGGTCTGCAGCAGCTCCCGAGTTCGGAATAAAGACCGTGGTAGAACGCTTCGCGCAGATCGAGCCGAAGTTGATGTTTGCGGTGGACGGCTATCGTTTCGGCGGCAAGGACTTTTCGCGTCGTGCCGAGGTGCAGGGCATTGTCGAGCAGTTGCCAACCCTGCAGGCTCTGATCTGGCTGCCGTACGTGGATCAAGCGGCGCCACCTCCGCGGTTCGAGCAGGTGCGGAGCTGGGCTTCGATGCTGGATCGACCTTCGGTGACGCGTGGGGCATTCGTGTACGAGCGCGTCCCCTTCGATCATCCGCTGTGGGTGTTGTTCTCGTCCGGAACGACGGGCTTGCCTAAGGCCATCGTCCATAGCCACGTTGGCGCGCTGATCGAGCATCTGAAGCTGACGCATTTCCACTTCAATCTCGGACCTCAGTCCACGATGTTCTTCTACAGTACCGCCGGTTGGGTGATGTGGAATCTCGTACTGTCGGCGCTACTGACCGGCGGCGCGGCTGTGCTCTACGACGGCAGCCCGACGCATCCGCATCCCGACCTGCTATGGGGGCTCGCCGCAGACACCGGTGCAACGTTCTTTGGAGCGAGCCCCACCTACATTCAGATGATGGGCAAGTTGGGGGTGCGGCCCCGAGAGCGTTACGACTTGTCGAAGCTCGAGGCGATCATGGTCGGCGGATCGCCTTCGACGCCTGAGACGTTCGCATGGCTCTATGAATGCGTGAAGCGCGATCTATGGGTCACTTCACAGTCAGGCGGCACCGAAATTGCCAGCGGTTTCGTTGGCGCCTCGCCAACGCTTCCGGTATACGCCGGGGAGATACAGCGCCGCATGCTGGGAATGAACGTGCAGGCGTGGAGCGATGATGGCCGTGAGCAGGTAGATGAGGTGGGCGAGCTGGTCGTCACCGCTCCGTTTCCGTCGATGCCGCTGTACTTCTGGAACGATGTCGATGGTCGTCGTTATCACGAGGCTTACTTTGACGTGTTTCCAGATGTCTGGCGCCACGGCGACTTCGTCAGGATTAATGCCCGTGGCGGTTGCTATATCTATGGCCGCAGCGATTCAACGCTGAATCGGCATGGGGTGCGCATCGGCACTGCCGAAATATATCGCACGGTGGAGCAGGTCGAAGGCATTGCAGACAGTCTTATCGTCTGCTGTGATCTGCCGGATGGCACGTTCTACATGCCGCTGTTCATACGCCTGAAGGACGGTGCCAAGCTCGACGAGCATAGGGTGCAGACGCTTCAGCGACGTTTGTGTGAGGACTGCAGTCCCCGCCATGTTCCGGACGCGATTCATGCTGTGGCGCAGATTCCCTATACGTTGACTGGCAAGAAAATGGAGGTGCCGGTGCGTAAGTTGCTGATGGGGTGGCCGCTTCAGAAAGCCGCGAGCCGTGACGCGATGATGAACCCCGCCGCGATTGACGCCTTTATTCAGTTTGCGGCTCAGGAGCCTCGTTTGCGCGCTGTTCGCTCAGTGGGGGGCGTCTAGCCGGGCTCCGGCGGCGCGCCGGCCGGTGTCCCACTGCGGCGCCGTTACTCCGGCTCGAAGCTGAGGAAGATGGCTAAGTGCGTCAGGCTTTGCGTCGCTTACTGGGCGGCGGTGCCGGCGCGAGGGTAGGCGCGCTGACGGCGCGCACGCAGAATTCGCATATTGAGCGCGTCAGACGGTCTCGGTCCTTGATGCG
>JBFJKG010000204.1:0-4627 GCA_041635075.1 Solimonas sp. | reverse complement strand
GACCATATCGAGACCTTCACCGAAACCGGCATTCGCCTCAAGTCCGGTGAGGAACTGCACGCCGATATCATCATCACCGCCACAGGCTTGGACGTTCAGATGCTTGGTGGCATGGAACTCAAGGTGGATGGTGAAGCCCGGCCGATCTCCAATCGCATGACCTACAAAGGTGTGCTGATGCAGGACATACCCAATCTGGCCTGGGTGTTCGGCTATACCAATGCCCCCTGGACACTGAAGGCCGACATCGCTGCGGCCTACGTCAACCGCGTGCTGCGCCATATGGACGCGCACGGCTACGAAGTCGCCGTACCGCGTGATCCTGAAGGCTGCGCCCTTCCCAACGGCATGCTGGATTCGCTGCAATCCGGTTATGTGCAGCGCGGCAAGGACACGCTTCCACGCCAGGGCAGCAAGCTGCCATGGCAGGTACTGATGCACTACGAACGCGATCGCAAGATGCTGCTCAAGGACCCGATCGAAGATGGCCTGCTGCAGTTTGAGCGCGGTACCGGTACGGCTGCGGTCGAGTCGGCCATGCAGGCCGCCTGACCGTTCAGCCAGCGGCCGACGCCACGTTGCGGCGGCCGCTGGCCCGGATTACCGATGCGGTTGCACGGAGCCAGGCAGGTGGTCAAGTCAGCGCCGGCACCGATACCGCCAGCACAGTGAGCTTTCGCTGTTCGCCTTCGCGCAGTTGCCAGGTCATGACCTGGCCCACCGACAACCCGATCAGCGCCGCGCCGATCGGGCTGATGACCGAGATGCGCAGGGCCGCCGGATCAGCATCTGCCGGCAGCACCAGCTGGAGCGTGCGAATACTCCCGCTCTCAAGGTCCTGATAGGTCACCTGGCGACCAATGCTGACCACACTCGGAGGCACCTGCTCGGTTGGCAGCACCTCCGCACGCTCGATTTCCTCCAGCAAGCGCTCGCCGACATCGGGGGCGCTGCGCAGCGCCATCCTCGCTACCGCATGGAGCTGATCGTAGACCGCAGCATCGATGATCAATGGGGGAGAAAGTGAGCGGGCCGCCTGTGGCTGCTTTACGGATTGCATGAAGATATACCTCTGTAAAAGTCGCGCGCCGCGAATTTCGTCGGAGCGCCGGAATAGTTGCTGCGGCCGCCACTCGGCGGTCCGGGCGCATCACGCTAGACATAGACCGCGGCCAGCAAAGGGTTTCGTTCGCTAAAGCGGCAAAACCCGGCCACACGCATGCCTGGGTCCGAGCTTAGAGATGCTTCAAGGGGTCCCCGGGCTTGCGTATGAGGAGTGAGCGGCGTAGCCGCCAAGCCCGGGGATTAGAATCCTGCGGCGAGGGTACCTACGTGACGCAGATGCCGGCAAAAGGTCGGGGACAGGATCATGCATTGATCTTCGGCCGGCCACCGACATCTGTCAATTCTGCCCGCCGACCCCTGCCACCGGCTCTGCCCCCGGTTTGGGGGGCTGCAAGGCGGGGCCCACTGCCCCACAGTAGTGGGCAGCCCCATCACGCTAGGAGCCAGCAGGTCCACATGTCGTCCAGCCCGCAACTCGCCGTCGACGAACGCAGCCGCATTGCACGCGACTTGCGCGAAGATCTTGGCGCGCGCCTGCTGAATCAGCTCACCCGCGCCGGGGACACGGCAACGGCCACCGAGGCCCGCGTGATGCTGGCAGAACTGCGCAGCCTGCTTGATGTGCTGGACCCGCGCTGCTTTTTACTGTCCGACTGCATTGCTGAATGGCAGGCCGCGCTGGCCGAATGCTGCGTCGAAGCCGGGCTGCGGCTGAACTGGAGCACTCCGAAACGATGGCCGGCGCGGAACCTGACGCCGGTACAGCGCTGCAATCCGCAGCTGATCCTGCGCGAATTTGTGCGCAATGCCGCCCGCCACTCTCAGCCGACTTACATAGAGGCGCACCTGCGCGTGAGCAGCCAGTCGCTGGCCATATCGTGCCGGCACGATGGGCTGAGCCGGGCTCCGCAAGCCTGGCCAGCAGCGCGCGGCCTGCGCATGATTGACCTCCGCACGCAGGATCTGGGCGGCACGCTGCGATGGTCCCTGCCGCAGGCGGAGATCGCACAACTGGACCTTCAACTGCCGCTTGCCTACGCTTCCGCGCATGCTTAACGGATTGGTCGTCGAAGATCTGCCGGCACCGGCGCTATGGCTGGTGTCGGTACTGCAGGAAGCCTTTCCCGGGATCACCGTGGACAGAGCGGCCTCGCTCGCGGAGGCGCGCGCCACCGTCAAGCAGCGCGCTCCGGATATTGCCTTGGTGGACCTCGGGCTACCGGACGGATCCGGCACCGACCTCATCCGCGAGTTGGCTACGGCGCGCAGCGAGTGCCAGATTGTTGTCACGACGATCTATGCCGACGACCGCCATCTGTTCCCCGCACTGCGCGCAGGCGCAACCGGGTACCTGCTGAAGGATCAGCCAAAGGAGAAGGTCATCGCCGCGCTGCGCGGCATCGCCAACGGCGAGCCACCATTGTCCCCGGTGATTGCGCAACGTCTGCTGCGCATCTTCGGTGGCCCCCAAGGCGCTGCGTCCGAGGACGACGCACCACGTCTGTCCAATCGCGAGCGCGAGACACTGATTGTGATCGCCAAGGGCTACAAGCTTGCCGAAGTCGCGCTACAGCTAGGTGTCACCCGCAACACGGCCGCGGGCTTCATAAAGTCCATCTATCGCAAGCTCAATATCTCCAGCCGTGCCGAAGCCACGCTGGAAGCCGCCAGACTGGGTCTGGTGGACCCACATATGTAGGGTCGCTGATTGTTCGATCGGCTCAGCCCCCCTATAATCCGCGCCCGCGCCGAAATAGCTCAGTCGGTAGAGCGACTGATTCGTAATCAGTAGGTCGGAGGTTCGATTCCTCTTTTCGGCACCAGACAAACAGCGGATTAAAAGGCCAGATCGCCTGATCTGGCCTTTTTTATTGCGTTTTTGGCATCGTAATGGCCGATTGCAGGCCATTACCGGCGCATGCTCGCAAACAGTGCCGGATATTCAGCTATGGCAGAAGCTCTGCGGGTTAGCATTGCCAAAATGCGTTCGCACGACTGCCCCACCCCTGGCAGCATTCAGCGTCGATGCAACGACCACCGAAACAGCCGCAGCCCCCGATCAACCCAAGTCATCCGCTCGCCAGCGCCAAGAGGACCCCGTAATGAGTCAGGCCAACACCCAGCCAACACTGACCGATCCAGAGCTGCTGCGCACTCAGTGTTACATCAACGGCGCGTACGTCGGCGTGTCCAAGGTAGCGGTACACAACCCGGCCACCGGCCAGGAGATTGCACGGGTTCCGAATCTGGGTGCCGACGCCGCTACGGAAGCGGTGGAAGCCGCCAGCCGCGCGTTCCCCGGCTGGAGCCGGCGCACGGCCAAGGATCGGGGCGCGCTGCTGCGCCGCTGGTTTGAACTGATCCGCGAAAACCGTGAGGACCTGGCGCGACTGCTGACCTGCGAGCAGGGCAAACCGCTGACCGAGGCGTTAGCGGAAATCGACTACGGCGCCTCCTACGTCGAGTTCTACGCCGAGGAAGCCAAGCGCATTGCCGGTGAGATCCTGCCCAGCCATCGGGGCGATGCGCGCATCCTGGTGCAGCGACAGGCGGCAGGTGTCGCAGCCGCGATCACGCCGTGGAACTTCCCCAACGCGATGATCACGCGCAAGGTGGCCCCGGCGCTCGCCGCCGGGTGCACGGTGGTGATCAAGCCTGCAATGGAAACCCCGCTCAGCGCCCTGGCGCTGGCCGAGCTGGCCCACCGCGCAGGTCTGCCGGCAGGCGTACTGAATGTCGTGACCGGCGATGCGAAGGCCATAGGCGAGGTGTTCTGCACGCACCCCGCCGTGCGCGTACTGGGGTTCACCGGCTCGACCGAGGTCGGCAAGCTATTGATGCAGCAGTGCGCCAGTACCGTCAAGCATGTAGCGCTGGAGCTGGGCGGTAACGCGCCTTTCCTGGTGTTCGATGACGCCGACGTCGAAGCTGCCGTCGAGGGCGCGATGGCGTCCAAGTTCCGCAACGCAGGACAAACCTGCGTCTGCACCAATCGTTTCTATGTGCAAGCGGGCATTTACGATGCCTTCATGGAGCGCTTAATCAAGGCTACGGGCCAACTCAAACTCGGCAACGGTCTCGAGGCCGGCGTCACCCAGGGGCCACTCATCAACGACAAGGCGGTGGACAAGGTTGAACGCCATATCGCCGACGCCCTCGCGCGCGGTGCGCGCCTGCGCCTGGGCGGCAAGCGCGACGACGAACGCGGGCTTACCTATTTCCAGCCCACCGTACTCGCCGATGTACCCCCTGATGCCTTGATGACCCAGGAAGAAACATTTGGGCCGGTGGCACCGGTGATCCGCTTCTCGACCGAGGAAGAGGCGCTCTCACTGGCCAACGCCTCATCGGTGGGCCTGGCGTCTTATGTCTATACCCGCGATCTTGGCCGCGCCTTCCGCGTGTCAGAAGCACTGGAATTCGGCATGGTTGGTATCAATACCGGACTGATCTCCACCGAACTTGCTCCGTTCGGCGGCATCAAGGAATCGGGCAACGGCCGTGAGGGTTCACACCATGGCGTAGACGAGTATCTGGAAATGAAATACCTGCTGGTGGCGGG
>JBFJKG010000203.1:0-4632 GCA_041635075.1 Solimonas sp. | reverse complement strand
TCACCGCATCGACTTCGTTCGCCAATCCTGCAGTGACGATTGCGCGTTCGTTCAGCGACAGCTTTGCCGGCATCCGCCCAGCCGACGCACCAGCCTTTGTGGTGGCGCAACTGATCGGTGCGGCGTTAGCCACCGCTTTTGACATATGGCTGCATCGCGAGCCGGTAGTGGCGATACGGGAGACCGCGGTATGAATACGGTACCGCAGGTGGATGCGGCAGCATTCGACCGGCCAACACTCAAGCAGCTGGGATTGGCCCGGGGATCGTCGCATCCGCCCCGGATCCTGTTGCTGTACGGATCGCTGCGGCCCGTGTCCTACAGTCGTTTGCTGGTGGAGGAGGCCGCGCGGCTGCTGACGGAGATGGGAGCGGAAACCCGGATTTTCGACCCACGTGACCTGCCGCTGCCGGATGCCACCGCGAGCGATCACCCCAAGGTCCAGGAGCTGCGCGAGCTGTCGCTGTGGTCGGAGGGGCAAGTCTGGTGCAGCCCCGAGCGCCACGGCACGATCACCGGCGTGTTCAAGAGCCAGATCGATTGGCTGCCGTTGCTGGTGGGCAGCGTGCGGCCCACGCAGGGGCGCACGCTGGCGGTGATGCAGGTCAGCGGCGGCTCGCAGTCATTCAATGCAGTCAACACGCTGCGATTGCTGGGGCGCTGGATGCGCATGGTGACCATCCCCAATCAGTCTTCGGTTGCGAAGGCCTATCAGGAGTTTGGGGCTGATGGCCGCATGAAGCCCTCCGCCTACTACGAGCGGGTGGTGGATGTGATGGAAGAACTGGTCAAGTTCACGCTGTTGCTGCGCGATCGGACTGATTATCTGACCAGCCGTTACAGCGAGCGGCGTGTCGCCAACCGGGAACAGGCGCAGCGTGAGCAGTTGGCGGCTGCAGCCATGAGTCATGAGCAACCGTCGGCCATGGCCGCGCACAACGGCAGCGGCAGCTAAAAAGGGGGCCGCGCAAGGCGGCCCCAGATTCAGATGGCGAACGTGAAGGAGCAGCCTTCACGTGCATGCAGCCTAGTTCGGTACAGGCTCAGAACCTGAGCCTGAGCCCGCACTCCGCGTTTTCAGCCATACCATGGGTGGGCACTTCTGCCAGCGCTTGAACGCGCGGGTGAAGTTGCTGGGGTCGGCAAAGCCGAGCAGATAGGTGATTTCGGCGCCACTGCGCCCCTGCCGCAGGTAGGACAGCGCCAGTTCACGGCGGGTGTCGTTGAGCAGCGCCTTCCAGTGCGTGCCTTCGCCGGCCAGCCGACGCAGCAGCGTGCGCGGGGTCAGGTGCAGGGCATCGGCAATCGCCCTGCGGCTGGGTTCACCCGAGGGCAGGCGCTGAATCAGCAGCTCGCGCACACGCTGCGATACCGGATGCGCGTCGAAGCGTGCGAGGTAGGCGGCGGCAGCAGTATCGAAATGCTGGGCGGCGCGGGCATTTGCGCCGGGTAGCGGGCGCTGCAGGAGGCCGCGGTCGAAGATCAGGCGGTTCTGCTGCGCATCGAACCGTACCGGACAGGCGAAGAATCGAGCATAGGGAGAGGTGTCTGCAGGCGCGGCGTGACGAAACTCGCAGCCCAGCAAGCCATGCTGTTGGCCAGCCATGCCGCGCCCCAGGTTCACCGCGGTTGCCATGAAGGCCTCGTAGGCCGCGTTGGCCAAGGGCACATCGTGGGTAGGCGCTCGATACACCAGGCAAATCTGTTCGCGATCGAGCTCGATCGAGATATCGGCGGCATCGGTGACCAGACGCGAATAGCGCGCCATGCGCAGCAGAGCATCGAGCAGGTGACTGCTGGCACGCAGCGAATGCCCCAGCGCGTGCATGGTCTGAGGGCGTACATGGCGGGGGACTTCAAGTGCAAACGCGGCATCGCCGCTGGCAGCAATGGCCAGATTCCAGAGGCGGGTCATGCCGCGCAGGGGGTAGCGAGCGCCGGGCTCGGCGAGTTTGCCGGGATCCAGGCCCGCCCGGGTCAGCAAGTGGCTGGCATCGCAGCCGCGGGCGTGCAGCGCATCGGCGATGGCCGCCGCCCAGGTCGCCAGGGTGGTGGGTTCTGACATGGCTGCAGACACTGTCCCATCCGGACCATTGGCGCAAGCCGCAGGGGCGCTAGGCTGCAGGTGTACAGACGGCATTTCCATTCCAGACCGTCATGAGGAGCCGAGTGATGATGATGCGATCCGCAGCGATGCCATGCGTGGCGATTTTTCTGGTTCTGCTCGCCGCGTGCGGCAAGACCCCTCAACCTGCGGCCGCAACCGTGGCTGCAACCCCGGCCGCGCTGCAGGCGCATAGCGAGGAGTTCAGGCGCGAAGTGGTCAAGGTGGCCGATGGCGTCTACGTGGCCATCGGCTACGGCATTGCCAATTCAATCCTGCTGGAGGGTGACGACGGTGTGATCATCGTCGACACCATGGAAACCACGCAGAGTGCCGAGCAGGTGCTCGCCGAGTTCCGCAAGATCACCGACAAGCCGGTGAAGGCAGTGGTCTACACGCATTCACATCCCGACCACATCGGCGGCGCCCGCGTATTCACAGGCGGCTCCGACACCGTCCCGGTGTATGCGCATCGCGATGTGATCCGCAACATGGAGAAGACCTCCATCGAGTTGCAGACCGCGATCACCAAGCGCTCGCTGCGCATGTACGGCCCGAACCTGCCGCCGGAGGAGCACGTCAATGTCGGAATTGGCCCGGAAGTGGCCATCCACGAGAACAGCACCATCAACTCGCTGCGTCCGACCCGCGAATTTGACGAACGATTGGAAGACACGGTGGCCGGCATTCACTTCGAACTGGTGCATGCGCCGGGTGAGACCGAGGATCAGCTGTTCGTGTGGCTGCCCGAGCGACGCATCCTGCTGCCGGGTGACAACCTCTACAAGGCATTCCCGAATCTGTACACCATCCGCGGCACCTCGTATCGCGATCCGCGGTTGTGGGCCGACTCGCTGGATATGATGCGTGCATTGAAGCCTGAAATACTGGTGCCGAGCCACACCCGGCCCCTGATCGGTGAAGCGCTGATCTACGACACGCTGACCGACTACCGCGATGGCATCCGCTACATCTACGACCAGACCCTGCGCTACATCAATCTGGGCCTGACGCCGGACGAGATCGCGGCGCGCATCAAGCTGCCGCCGCATCTGGCCAATTCGCCGTTCCTGCAGGAGTTCTACGGCAAGCCCACGTGGTCGGCACGCAGCATCTTCGTCGGTAACCTGGGGTGGTATGACGGCAACCCGTCTACCCTGCAGCCGCTGTCGCCAAGACTCGAAGCCGAAGGCATGGCGAATCTCGCAGGCGGCATCGATGCGCTGGCCAAACAGGTCACCGAGGCGGAAGCCGCCGGCCGCCACCAGTGGGCCTTGCAGCTGTCGGACTACGTGCTGCGACTGCAACCGGAACACGCGGCCGTGCGCGCGGCGCGCATTGACGCTTTGCGAGCCTTGGGTGCGGTCGAGGCCAACCCCAATGCGCGCCACTGGTACCTGATGAGTGCGCGTGAGCTCAATGGCGAATTCACGCTGCCCAATCGCATATTGACACCGACACCGGAAATGCTGGCGCAGATGCCGCTGGCCCGCTTCTTCGACGGCATGGCGGTCAATCTCGACGCCGACGCGGCCGCCGACACCGTCATTGCTGTGGCCTTTGAGTTCAGCGATCGCGATGAGCGCTATACCTATCTGATCCGCCGCGGTGCCAGCGAGGTGGTGCCGGAGTTGCGCGGAGACGCCGACATCGTTGTGCGCGTGTCGGCGCAGGCGTTCAAGGAGATGCTGGCGCAGCTGCGCAATCCCGCTGTCAGCCTCGTGCGTGACTTCGAGGTCACGCACGGCAGCAAGCTGGGCTTTGCCAAGTTCATGCGCCTGTTTCAGCCGGCCGCGGTGGCCGAGGAAGCGGCTTCATGACCCTGCGTCCCCTCGTCGCCAGTCTGGTCGTGCTGCTGGCCGCCTGCGGCAGCAACGGCGACACGCCCGCGAATGCGCCCGCTCCTGAGCCGTCGCCAGAGACGCAGACGCTGGCACTGAACTGCGCGTGGTTGCTGCGCAGCGATCCGGATCTGCTCAACATCGCCTTCCCCGATGAAGCGGCGGTGTATTGGGTCGCCGCGGTACCGGCGTTGCCGCAAACCCGCTTGCGCATCGAGGGTGAGTTTCCGCAGGCACGATATTTCTCCTATAACGCCTACGACACGCTGCTGCGGCCGACGGATGCGCTGACCGACTACCAGCTCGTGGTCGACGGCGGAAATCCATACCGTACCGCTGCCGGCACTGCCGCGCGCTACACGGCGTATGTGGAGCCGGGCGCGGTGCCGGAACAGCGCAGCGCGAATACCTTCTACGCGGGCAGCGTCAATGTGGTCGGGCAGGCAGCCTTGCCCAACCCGGCATGGGCGCTGATCTATCGCGTCTACCTGCCGCAGGGCAGTCGCAGTGGCGGCGTCGCGCTACCGTCGCTGCACCTCGAGGCATGGGGCGCCGACACGCCGATTGCGTTCGAACCCTGCAATCCGCTGCCCCCCGACGGAGTTCCCAGCCTGCTCAATGCGGCGATACGCGAGGCCAGTGACCCGGGCCTGCTCGGACTGCCGTTCCCGTTCTCGCCGGAAACAC
>JBFJKG010000202.1:0-4633 GCA_041635075.1 Solimonas sp. | reverse complement strand
TTCGGCATTGAGCGCGACATCGCAGTTGTGCCCGGTGTTGGCGAGTGCGGTGGACATCACCGCATAGCCCTTGCCCAGCGCGTAGATGTAGCTCGGCTCAATCAGCGGAATGTCGCCGAACGTGCCGGAGTAATCATCCAGTGGTGCACGTCCCGGGGTATAGCTGGCCCCGCAGTTGCCACCGTGGGTGACCAGCATCTTGCCGTTCCATTGCGGTTGCGGTGCCCACGGCTCCCAGGGTTGGTCAGGATTGAACAGCGTCAGAATCTTGTACTCGTCCCGGTCCTGATAGCCGCGTTCCTGGCGCACGATAAACGGCACCGTCTCTCCGGTCTGTGTGGTGGTCATGGCCACGTCATCCGGTGGATTCTCAGGATCGTACGGCAGCAGCGCCGTGCCCAGCGTGACAATCGGTAAGCCTTCCAGAGTGTCCGTGAAGGCCACAGGCCGGTACAGGAAGCTGTACTCGGCCGGCTGGTTGCAGTGGATATCGGTGGCCGTGTCCTGACAGCGGATACGCTTGATCTCAGGGCGCGAAAAGATCGGACCTTCATTCGGGTAGTTGCGGATGACCGTGCGCCCTTCGGCGCCGCCGAGTCGCGCTACCAGCGTGTTGTCGCCTACGCGCAGGCCCTCCACCCGCCCCATGACACGACCATTGGGGCGCAATGCAAAGCGGCTGCTGATGTCGGTGCCGTTCAAGCTCACGCGCCAACCGTCCGCCGGTGCCTGCCCCTCCATCAGCAACTCGACCAGTGCGTCGCCGCCGCTGATCAGATCGGCGCGGTTGGAAAGCACGGCGATGGTGGGCGTCGGGCCGGAACCGGTGTCGACGGAGCCGTTCTGCAACGGGTCGCTAGAGCCACAGCCCACCAGCAGGGTCCCGGTCGCCAGGACGGCCAGCGCAACTGCGCGCGCATGAATAAGCATTTGTAAGTCCCCTCGGACGCAGGCGGCAGGGAGGTCCCTCCGCGGTTTTGTTGTGTAACGCTTTCAGCCGGGCAGACGGCCCAGGTTCTGGCCTGCACCTGACTGCGCCGCAGTTAAATAGCACAGACGACCGCATTCTGTATTCGTTGAAGTCGCCAATGGCTTGGGAAGTCGCGCCAAGGCGGAGCGGGCCTGCGGGACACCCCCAAAACAAGGTGCGGGGATGAACCCCGCAAGCTTTGGTATCCCGCGAATCGGCATCCACGCCTAGGTGCCCCGGCTGCCCCGAGCGCCGTTGCAGCAGATGCGGTTCAGTTCCACGCCAGGATCACTGCCGCCGATTGTTGTGCGCCGTGTCTGCGCCTAGGCTATCAGGCTGGCGAATTGCGCCGAGGTATTCCTCAGCGTTGAACCGGAACGTGCGATATGAGTGATGCCCAAAGCCTGCTGGATTTCGTAGCCGATCAGCTGTCTGCCTTGGACGGACTGGTTGCCAAGCGGCTCTTTGGCGGCATCGGCCTGTCCGCCAACGGCATTCAGTTCGCGATGATCATGGGGCCGGAGCTGTACTTCGCGGTGAACGATGCGACGCGGCCACAGTACGAGGCCATGGGCAGCACCTGCTTCACCTATCAGACTAAGAAGCGGCAGGTTGATGTACGCAAGTACTACCGCGTTCCCGATGTGGTCATCGAGGATCGGGAGCGGCTGCTCTCGCTGGCTGTCGAATCCGTGCGCGTCGCGCAGACGGCGCAGCGGGGACGGGTTCGACGTTCGAAGATGGGCTTGGCGCCGCTGCTGCCGGATTAGTCAGGCGCGTCGGTGCAAACGCGCGAGCGCCGCAGTAAGGTGGCACCAGATGCCGGGCGGGAGGAACAATGGAAACCCCATCACTGCTGATGGCAGCAAGCGCTGGAATCATCTTGCTGCTGGGCGCTGTCCATCTGCTCTACACCTTCGTCGGCACTCGACTGCACCCGCGCGACGCTGGGCTGCGGCAACAGATGCGGCAGGTTCCGCCTCGGATCAGCGCGCAGACTTCGATGTGGCGGGCGTGGGTCGGGTTCAATGCCAGCCACAGCATGGGGGCGCTGCTGTTCGGGTCGATCTATGGTTTTCTAGCGATCGCACACGGTGAGTTTCTGTTCCATTCCCCGTTCCTGCTGGGACTGGGCGTGGCCATGCTGCTGGGCTACACCGTCCTGGGCGCGCTCTACTGGTTCAGCGTGCCATTGGCGGGCATCAGTGGGGCGCTGTTGCTGTATCTGGCGAGCGTGGCGGTGGCGCTGAGCTGAGCCAAACGCGACTGGTCGTTCCGGGTTGGCGCCTGGGCGTGACTGCAATACAAGACTGAGGGGCTGGGAGATTGTGGGTGCGTAAACATTCAGAGCGTCATTACTCCGAACGCACGGGGTGGCTGCGGGCCGCTGTGCTTGGTGCCAACGACGGCATCGTCTCGACCGCGAGTCTGGTGCTGGGAGTGGCTGCTGCTAGCGCTGCCCCTGAAGATATCTTGATAGCCGGCATGGCCGGGCTGGTCGCAGGCGCGATGTCGATGGCGGCGGGGGAGTACGTATCGGTCAGCTCGCAGGCGGATACGGAGAGCGCCGATCTGGAGCGCGAGCGTAAAGAGCTTGCGGAGAACAGCGAGTTTGAGCACGCCGAGCTGGCCGCCATCTACGTTACCCGCGGACTGGATGAGTCGCTTGCGCGTCAGGTGGCGGAGCAACTGATGGCGCACGACGCCCTCTCGGCGCATGCGCGCGACGAACTCGGACTCTCCGAACTGCACAGCGCACGTCCGATTCAGGCGGCCGTGACATCGGCGACCGCATTCGCAGCGGGTGCTTCGCTGCCGCTTGCGCTGACCTGGTTGGCGCCTGCGCCAATGATGGCCACGACCGTGGCCGCAGGCTCGCTGTTGTGTCTGATGGTGCTGGGCGCGATGGCCGCGCGGGCGGGGGGCGCGAGGCTGGCGCTCGGCGCCGGGCGCGTCGTCCTATGGGGCGCGCTGGCGATGGCGGTGACGACGGCAGTGGGTGCAGCTTTCGGTGCAATTGCGTGATGGCCCGGGCAGTGTTGAGCGCTGGAGGCCATGGCGCGGAGCCGATGCCCTCAGCCGATTCATGGATTCAATGAGGGAAGCGATGAAGGAACAGCCTGCTCTCGTCTGTCTCCTGACGCCACCGGCGCCAGGCTGCGCGGAGGTCGCCGATGTTCAAGCCTAGCCGGGCGTTGGATGGAGTTAGGCGCGTGCTCAGCCACCCGCTCGCGCGTGGGCTGATCATGGTCACGGTGCTGGCCTTGGCCTACTTCAAATGGTTGCCATTTCCCTGGCGCCAGCCGTTGGTCGCGGTGCTGGCCATCCTGGCGGTTGCGGCTTCGGGTCAGAAGCTGGCTGAGATGGGGTTGCGCTGGCCGATCGCGCTCAGGTCGACCCTGGCATGGGCCGCGGTGGGCGCGCTCGTCGCATGTGCCATCGTGATGCCGGTCATCGAGCCTCTGCTGAACCGCATGCTGGGTATCGAGGCCGATTACAGCGGCTATGGTGCCCTGCGCGATAACCTGCCGGCGACGGTTCGTCTCATTGCCTTCGCGTGGATCAGTGCAGCGATAGGCGAGGAACTGATCTTCCGCGGTTACCTGCTCTCGCAGCTGCTGACGTTCGTCGGCAACCGCTTGCCCGCGCAGGTGCTGGCGGTACTGCTGGGGGCTGTGGTATTCGGGCTGTCACATCACACCCAGGGCCTGGTGGGCGGCCTGCTGACAGGAATAACCGGTGCGCTGATGGGGGCCATCTTCCTGCTCAGTCGGCGCAACATCTGGGCCGTGATTCTCGCGCATGGGCTGATCGATACCTGGGGCGTGCTGACGCTCTATTGGGGCTGGTACTAAGCGCGGCATATATCGAGCCGCGCGCGATGTGGCCTGGCGCCACACTGTGCGCGGAACAGCATCAAAGGTGCGGTGACATGCTTGAACAGCTATGGAACGACAACCTGATGTGGCGGATTCTGGAACTGCCGATCGGGTGGCGGATCTGGGTGCTGTGGTTGATGGTGGTTAACAGCGTGGCGTTCTTCTATCTGGCGCGGCCGCAGGCGCGGATCATCGCCGTGGTCTGGGTCGGCAACGTCATCACGATGATGGGCATGTATTGGATCTACGGCTATGTGCGCCTGCTCGGGCTGTCGCACGTGTTGTGGTGGACGCCCCTGTTCATCTGGCTGGTGCCGCAGCTGACTCGCCAGCGCCCCCGCGGTGCCTTTGGGCTTTGGTTGATCGTGCTCACGGTCAGTGACCTGGCCTCGCTGGCCATCGATTACGTTGACGTGATCCGCTACCTGCTCGGCGCGCGCGCGTCGGGATAGGCGCGCCGTTCGGTGCCTACTTCTGCTTGAGCAGGCGCGCGATCTCGTCCTCGCCGTAGGGGCGGGGGTCCTTGATGCGCAGGCTGTTGCTCCATTCGCGCGCAAAGTCGCGCTGCAGGCGCGAGTTCAGCGCGGCGGTGATCAGCATCGCCAGCAGTGCACCGATGGCGGCCAGCCCCATGTCCTTGTGCGCATCCCAGATATCACCCTGGGTGCCGAGATAGGCCACGCCCAGCTCGCCGCCAAAAACCTCCGCAGCAGCCCATTCCACCAGCTCGTACAGCGCAGAGGTGGACAGCGTGAAGTCCAGCGGCAGGAAGTAACCCCAGAAG
>JBFJKG010000201.1:0-4648 GCA_041635075.1 Solimonas sp. | reverse complement strand
GCCGCGCTGGAGGATGACCTCAACACACCGATGGCGTTGGCGGAGCTGTTTGAGCTGGCGCGCGCCGCCAACAAGGCGACTGACGCCGATGAGAAGGCGCGCATCAAGGCGCAGATGCTGGATGCCGGCAAGCTGCTCGGATTGATACAGCAAGATCCGGCGGCATGGTTTGCGCAGGCACCGGCCTCCGCTGCTGGCGCACCCAGTGCCGAGGAGATCGAGGCCCTGCTGGCGCAACGCCTGGACGCGCGCAAGAACAAGCAGTGGGCGGAGTCAGACCGCATTCGCGACGACCTCAAGGCCCGCGGCGTGCTGGTCGAGGACGGCAAGGACGGCCAGCGCTGGCGTTACGCCTGAGCCCTTACCCCGGCTTGCGCGCGCGATAAAGGCTCAAGGTTCCGAACAGCGTGCTGTAGCGCTCGGCTTCGTCCACACCGACAAAGCCGGCTTCGCGGATTAGCTCAGGCAGGCGGCCGGCCACGTTATCGGCCGTGGTTCGGTAGCCGTCCAGCAACTGGATGCCGTGAAAGGCCAGACGCATCAGCGGATTGGTGGCGCGCCCCCAGTCTGCGATATGCAGGTGGCCGTCAGGCTTGAGTACGCGATACGCCTCCTTCAATGCAGCGCGCTTGCTGTCGCGGTCCAGGTGGTGGAAGAACAAGCTGGACGTGACGACATCAAAGCGCGCTTCGGCGTAGGGCAGTTGCTGCGCCCGCGCTTCATCCAGTGCCAGCTTGTCCCCGCGCGCTGCGGCCTTGCTTCGCGCCTGCGCCAGCATAGCGGGGTCACCGTCAACGCCGGTGACCTCCACTCCGGGTGTGGCGTTCAACAGCATGAGTGCCAAGGTGCCGCTGCCGCAGCCGAGGTCCAGCACCTGATCTCCTGCCTTAAGCTCTGCCTGCCGGACCAGCGCCGTCTTGAAGGTCTGTTCGCGCGTGGTCAGCGCGACCACCGGGTCATATAGCGCGGTGAGCCAGTGATAACCCAGCGCCGGCACATAGCCACTAGGCGCGGTCATCGCTGCCCCCATCCGTCAGGGCTTCGAGGATCGGACATTCATGGGCACTGCCGTGGCCGGGGCAGGCCTCCACCAGCAGATGTAACGCGGTACGCACGCGCTGCAGTTCGGCGATGCGGGTGTCGAGTTCGGCCAGGCGCGCGGCGGCCGTCGCGTGTACTCCCGGTACGCCTTGCTCGTTCTGGGTCGACAGCTGCAGCAGTCCGCGGATTTCCTCCAGAGAGAATCCCAGCCGCTTAGCACGCCGGATGAAACGCAGGCGCTGCACGTCTTCTTCGCGATAGGCACGGTAGCCGGACGCGCGGCGTGGAGGTTCCGGCAGCAGGCCACTGCGCTCGTAGTAGCGCACGGTATCGATACCGACGTCGGCGGCCTGGGCCAGGCGGCTGATGGTCAGAGGGCGGCTCATCGGCGATTCCTGTTGTGAGGGCCGGACCATGATGCAGCCCGGACCCGGGTCCGGGGTCAAGCCTCGCAGTCGCTGCAGGCTTCCACTTCTATGGTCAGATGCGCCAGTTCCGGAATGCTCGCCAGCCGGCGCCGGTATTCGTCGGCCTCGGCGGGTTGCGCGGCGACCACGGCGACGATGGCCGCATAGCGCCCGGGGCCGACGCGCCACAGGTGCAGGTCGGCGATACGGTCATCGTCGCGCTCGATCTGCGCACGGATACGCGCCGCGAGCCTGGGATCGGCGCTGGCATCGAGGAGCACGTTGCCGGTCGTGCGCAGCAGGCCATACGACCAGCGCGCGATCACCACGGCACCGACGATTCCGGTGACCGGATCCATCCACACCCAGCCGAAATACCAGCCTGCCAGCAGTGCGGTGATGGCCATCACCGAGGTCAAGGCATCGGCGAGCACGTGCAGGTAGGCCGAGCGCAGATTATGGTCGGCGTGCCCGTCACCGCCTGCGGCCGCAGGCTGATGATCCTCGTGGTCGTGGTCGTGGTCGTGGTCGTGGTCGTGGTCGTGGTCGTGGTGATGACCGTGGTCACCCTGCAGCAGCCAGGCACAGGCCAGGTTCACCAGCAGTCCCAGGGTTGCCACGGCTACGGCTTCGGCATACGCGATCGTGACCGGCTGCAGCAGACGTTCGAACGACTGCCAGGCGATACCGAGGGCGAATACGGCCAGCAGCAGCGCGCTGCTGTAGCCGGCGAGGTCGCCGACCTTGCCGGTGCCAAAGGTATAGCGGTGATCATCCGCGTGGCGGCGGGCGTACGCGTAGGCGAAGCCGGAGATCGCAAGTGCGCCGGCATGCGTGGCCATGTGCACGCCGTCGGCCAGCAGCGCCATAGAGCCGAATGCCAGCCCGGCCGCGATCTCCAGCACCATCATCGCTGCGGTAATGCCCACCACCCACCAGGCCCGCTGTTCGTTGCGCTGATGGTCCGCGCCGAGATAAACGTGGCGGTGGCGGTGGTGATCGATGCTGTGGGTGTCGCGCATGTCCAGGGTGCCGGTGCGTGGACTTACAGTTTACGCCGGACCGGCTGGCCGAAGCCGGGATCGATGCTGACGCGATGGGCCACGGTGCCCTTGGGCGCGCGATACCAGCCGGGGTCACGGTAGTCGCCTGGGGCGAGGTCATCGCGCACCTTGATCACGGTGAACATGCCGCCCATTTCCAGATTCCCGTAGGGCCCTTTTCCCATCATCATCGGCAGCGTGTTTTCAGGGCCCGGCATGTGACCGCTGTTGCTGTGATCCTGGTGCTCGGCCATACCGTCCTTGCCCATGGCCATGTAGCCTGGCAGCAGCGCGCGCATCTGCTGTTCGAGATCGGCCTGTTCGACGCCCATGGGATTGGGAATCTCGTGGCCCATCGCATTCATCGTGTGATGCGACATGTGGCAGTGGAAGGCCCAGTCGCCGGGCACGGCGACAAACTCCAGATCGCGGGTCTGACCGACGCCAACGATCTCCGTTACTTCCGGGCGCCACAGGCGGTGTGGCCAGCGCCCGCCGTCGGAGCCGGTAACCTGAAACTGCACGCCATGCATGTGAATCGGGTGATTCCACATCGACAGGTTGCCGATGCGCACACGCACGCGTTCGCCACTGCGTGCTACCAGCGGTTCGATGGCCGGAAAGACTTTCGAGTTGAACGTCCACAGGTCAAAGTCCTGCATGATCGAGGGATCGGGGCGATACGTGCCAGGGTGTAGCGCCCAGTTGTGCAGCAGCACCGCGTAATCTCGATCCACCGGCTGCGCCTCGCCGTCCTTGGGATGAATGATGAACATGCCCATCATGCCGACCGCCATCTGCACCATTTCGTCGGCATGCGGGTGGTACATCTGCGTGCCATGTTGCGCCAGCGTGAACTCGTAGACGTAGGTTTCGCCCGGTTTGATGTGAGGCTGTGACAGCCCGCCAACGCCGTCCATGCCGCTAGGCAGCAGAAGGCCGTGCCAGTGCATCGAGGTGTGCTCCGGCAGGTGGTTGGTCAGGTAGATACGAACGCGATCCCCCTCCACGGCCTCGATCGTCGGGCCCGGCGTGCTGCCGTTGTAGCCCCAGCACTTGGCACGACTGCCGGGGGCGAATTCATGATCGACTTCCTCGGCGACCAGGTGGAATTCCTTGACGCCATCCTTGATCCGTGGCGGCAACGTCCAGCCGTTGAGTGTGCGTACGGGCACGTAGGGGCGGCCTTTTCCTGCGCCGGTGCCGGCAGCTGGGGTGGCGGCGGTGGTTTGCGCTAGTGCGGACAAGGGTAGCGCTGAACCCAGTCCAGCAGCGAGTTGCAGCAGAGAGCGTCGAGAGAGCATGGAAGGTGCCTCTTTAGTGGTGTTCATGGGGAGAAGGCTTGGCGGGGGCTACTGCAGGCGTCGCTGCATGGCCGGCGTTACCCGCATGCGGGTCCTGTGTCGGCATGACATGGCCTGCGTGCGGATCGTAGGGGCGCGCGGCCGGCTGAGCTTCGGGCGGGGTGAAGGGCATCGTATGCCCCGCATGCCCGTCCATTTCCTGCATCTGGTGGCCCGCGTGCGGATTGGCGCCGGATGTGGGCGCCAGATCGTCTGCGCCAGCACTTTCGGCACCGATCTGTGCGCTGCTGGGCAATGTAGTGCCCACCACAGCGCTCAGCATCGCGCGCGTCAGCCAGTAGTCGCGCAGCGTTTCCAGGTAGCGCTGATAGGCGTCATAGCCGTTGTTGCGTACGCGCAGCAATTCAAATGGGCCCTCGAACATGAAGTTGACCCGCTCCTGCGTGCGTGCGAGCAGGCGCTCATGCAACGGCAGCAGGCGCGTGCGTTGCAACTCGAGACTTGCGCGGATGCTCGCCACCTGCGCATGCAGGCGCGTGATCTCGTTACCGATCTCCAACTGCAAGGCGGCAGCATCCGCCTGCGCGATTTCGGCTTCTGCGCGCGAGCGCAGCACGCCGGCGGTGTTGCGATGCCACAGCGGCAATTGCAGATCCAGCGTCGGACCGGTGAGGCGTGTGCCGTCGGCCTCGCGCGTGCGTTCGACGCCGACTTCGACATCGCCCAGCCAGCGGTAGCGCCGGGCCGTATCGGCGGTGTCCGCCAGCGCGCTCAGACGCAGGCGCGCCGCAGCCAGATCGAGCCGCTCTGTCTGTGCCAGTTGCTGCAAGGTCGCTGTCGCGTCTTCATCGGC
>JBFJKG010000200.1:0-4666 GCA_041635075.1 Solimonas sp. | reverse complement strand
CGGGCTGGCGCTGAGCGACTGTCTGCGCGATACCGGCATCAGCGCCGAATCGATCAGCGACCCGGCCACCGAAACCACTGCCGCCCAGGAACTCCAGCTGGTACGCAATCTGGTGCGCGGCTGCGGCCACGTACCGGGCATAGGCCTGGATGCCGGCCTGCGCTATCACCTGTCGGCCTACGGCATCTGGGGCTTTGCCATGCTCAGCAGCCCCAACTTTCGTGCCGCCGCCGATGTCGCCACGCGCTATCTCGACCTGAGCTTCGCCTTCGTGCACTTTCAGGTGGAACCTAGGACTACCGACTTCGTCATCGTGCTGGACGACAGCGGCATACCAGAGGACGTGCGTCAGTTTCTGTTGGAGCGCGACCTCGCCGCCTGCGGCAATCTCGTCGGCGAACTGCGCCCCGGCGGCCTGCCGGTGCGCAGCGTACAGTTGCGCGGCCCTAAGCCATCCTATGCAGAGCGCTATCTGGATCTGTGCGGCGTGGCCCCGCAGTTCAACGCCGCAGTCAACGCCATCCACTTCAACGCCGCGGATGTCGACGCTCCGCTGCCTCAGGCCAACCCGGTGATGGCGCGGCTGTGCGTGCAGCAGTGCCGGCAACTGCTGGCGCGGCGACAGGAACGCAGCGGCCTCGCCGGGCGGGTGCGCGATCATCTGCTGCAGGCCCCCGGCAGCATGGCCGGCATTGATGTGGTGGCCAAGGACCTGTGCATGGCCTCGCGCAGCCTGCGCCGTCATCTGGATCAGGAAGGCACGTCGTTTCGCGCGCTCGTGGACGAAGTCCGCCAGGCGCTGGCCGAGGAGCTGCTGACCACCGCGCACCTCAAGCTCGATGAAGTGGCGATGCGACTCGGCTATGCCGAACCGGCGAGCCTGATCCATGCTTTCAAGCGCTGGAAAGGCGTGACCCCCAGCGTCTACCGCGCGCAGCGCCTGCGCAATCTGGCGTCCGCGCCGTGAGTGGGCGCTGGCCACAGACGCTGGGCTTCGTGCTGGCGCTGAGTTGTGGCAGCGCCGCCGCGCACTCATTTGGCCGCGTCTACAACCTGCCGCTGCCGTTCTGGCTTTACGCTTGGGGGGCCACCGTGGCGCTGGTGGCGTCGTTCCTGCTGCTGGGCTATTTCGTCGCGCAGCCGTCCACCGCGCGCGATCAACCGCTGCGTGACTACAGCGACCACGCCGTGCTGCTACGCCTGCGCCAGTGGCGTCTGCCGCTGCTGATGCAATGGCTCAGCGTCGGCGGATTGGCGCTGTGCATCACCGCCGGCTTTGTCGGCACGCGCAGCCCGTACGGCAACTTCAACATGACGTTTTTCTGGATCGTCTTCGTGCTGGGCTTCACTTATGTCACCGCGCTGGTCGGCAACCTGTACGCGCTGCTGAACCCGTGGCGCGTGCTGGCCGAAAGCATCGGCCGCGGCGTGCAGCGTTATCGCACCGGGCTGCTGCGCTATCCCGCTGCGCTCAGCTACTGGCCGGCGCTGGGCTTTTACATGGCCTTCATCTGGATCGAGTTGTTCGCACGCACCACGCCGTATTCGCTGGCGGTGATGCTCAGCGTCTACAGCGCGATCAACCTGCTGGGTGCGGGCCTGTTCGGCATACAGAGCTGGTTCCGCTACTGCGAGTTCTTCAGCGTGTTCCTGCGGCTGGTCGCGAAGATGGCACCACTCGAATACGCGCCGCCAACGCCGGATGGCGCACCCGGCCGCCTGCGCCTGCATGCCCCGTTCATGGGACTGGTGCGCTCGCAGCCGCAAAGCATGAGCCTGCTGCTGTTCATCCTGTTCATGCTGTCGTCCACGGCGTTCGATGGGCTGCGCGAGACCGTGATCTGGCAGAAGCTGTTCTGGCTGGACCTCTACCGTGGTGTGCTGCAGGACTGGATCGGCAGCAACCCGCTGGCGGCCTATCCGAAGATGCGCGCACTGAGCCTTTGGTGGCACGGCAGCTGGCTGCTGCTCTCACCGTTTCTGTATCTGGCGGTGTATCTGCTGTTCATCGTCTTCACACGCTGGTTGGTGAACAGCACACATTCCGTCCGCAGCCTCGCACTGGCGTTTGCCTACCCGCTGATACCGATTGCGCTGGTCTACAACATCACCCATTACTACACACTGATCCAGACCCAGGGCATCAAGATCATCAGCCTGGCGTCCGATCCCTTAGGCCTGGGCTGGAACCTGTTCGGCACCGCACGCTGGCTGCAGCGCACGATCATTCCCGACCCGGGCACGGTGTGGCATGTGCAGGCCGCATTGATCGTGATTGGCCACATCATCGGCGTCTATGCCGCACATGAGGTAGCGCTGCGCGTGTTTCCGCAACGCCGTCAGGCGCTGCTGAGCCAGATTCCGATGCTGGTGCTGATGGTCCTGTTCACCACGGCGGGGCTGTGGATCCTTTCGCAACCGATGCAGTCCGGCGCCTGAACACTGCGCACGCGGAATCACAAAAAAGGGGCGCCATGGCGCCCCTTTTTGTTTCCCGATGCGATCAGGGCGTGTAGTCGCCGATCGGCGGCGCTGGTCGCAGGATCGGTTCCTGGGGTTGTTTCAGACCCTTGCTGCGGATTGCGGCGCTGGAAGCCTCGGTACGCTGCCAGGTCTGCAGATACGCTTCCGCCGAGTTGAACAGATGGCGCACATCATTCGCCGTGCCATCCAGCACGATCTCCTGCACCCAGTCGCTGAGCATGCCGTAGTGGGCGTTGCCGTCGAGGTCCTCGCTCCAGGTGCGCTTGACGTTGCCTTCGGCGTCGGCGCTGGCCGGCTGATTGAAGATCACACCGCTGGCGTTGGTGAACTCGGGCATCGCCGAGAACGGAGGCGTATCGAACATGCGGAACGGATAGGTCACGGGCCGCGCCGGATTGTTGCGCGGGCCGGACTGCGCAGACAGGCCGTTGGTATCAGTGCCGTAGCCAAAACCGAACAGCGGCCGCTGATCCGGAGCAACACCGGCCATCGCCGCGTTGTAGATGCCCAGGGTTTCCGCCATGTCACCCCGGAAGCCACCGCTGGACCCGTTGCTGGGATACAGGATGCCGCCATTGGCCAACATACGGGTGGCTTGATCCACCGACGTGCCGCCGAAGGTGCCGTGAGTGGACACGAACGGATACACCGGCGTCTGCGCTTCGGCCAGCTCCAGGGCCTGGGTCTTCATGCCCAGTTCCATGTGATCCCAGTCGAACAGAAAGCCCAGCTCCATCATCTTGCTGTAGGTGTACAAGCCCGCCGGCGTCATCCAGCGCGCGTTGCACTGGCGCACGTTGGCGGGATAGCACGGCGTCACACCACCGGCGCGGCCGTCCTGCCCCATCGGTATGCAGAACGGCGACAGCGACAGATCCTGCACGCTGCCACCTGAGTTACTCCACAGATAGCCACTGAAGCCCGGCGTCTGGTTCTCAACCGGGCAGTTGTAGGTGGTCCACCATTCGCCTGTCGGGGTCTCGGTCGTCGGCAAATTGTTGACGATGGTGGCT
The DNA here is from genome assembly GCA_041635075.1 of Solimonas sp. GTDB lineage: Bacteria > Pseudomonadota > Gammaproteobacteria > Nevskiales > Nevskiaceae > Solimonas. Next base: position 1,169 of record JBFJKG010000200.1, on the reverse strand, counting down.
ACCTGATCCGGATTCAGCTGGCCGGTCAGCAGGTTGGTGATGCCGGCCAGGTCGCCGGAGGGAATGCCGCCGGTGTTCTCGCGGTTGCCGAGATTCAAGATCAGCCCGTCGAAGATGCCGTTGCCGCCAAAGGCATTGTCGAACTCGTGGATCGAGATGATCTGGCGCACGCCCCAATCGTGGATGCGCTGCATCTGCGTCAGGATCGAGTTGGGCTTGCCTTCCTCGACCGTGCACTCGTAACTGTTCTGCAGCAGGCCCAACGGACCGCCATTGCCGGACTCGTTGTACGGACGTTCGGTGCGCAGCGGGCTGTAGTGCAGCTTGCAGTTGAACAAGTTGGAAATCTCGATGCCGAGCACCACGGCGATCTTGCCGTCCTCGATCACGGCACGGCCCTCCTCGGGGCTGTGCACGATCTGGAAGAACCCCTTGCCCGGGCCGCCGTACTGCGCGTCGATGTAGTTCTCCATGCCGTACATGGTGCCGGCCTGTTCACCGGCATTGGTCATGGAGTTGCAGTCGCGCAGCGGATCGCCAATGGCGTTGCGCTGCAGCTCGCACAGGGTTTCGTTGTCGACCAGATCATTGACGATCACGCGCAGGCCGCCGGCCCAGGCGCGCTCCACCCACTTCCAGTAGATCGCCTCGTGCGTCAGGTTGTTGCGTGAGGGCCAGTCGGTGAACGTCGGCCAGCCGTCGGTGGCGTGGCCGTCGGTGTCGTTGCCCAGCAGGCCGCCAATCAGATCCTGCTGGCCGTTGGAACCATGCTGCACCGCGCAGTTACCAAGCGCGTGCTCGACACCAAACTTGTGGAACGGCCGGCCCCAGTGACCGCCGCCCAGGAACTCGGTGGCGCTGATGTGGGTATGCACGTCGGCATGGCCCAGCACGGTGCCATTGGGCTGCGTGCCCTTGAACGGCTGGCCGCTGAAGTTGCTCTGCGCCTCCGGATACTGCGCGCAGCCGCTGGTCGGCTCGAAGCTGAAGCTCTCGTTGGCGGCACTGCTGCCCGGCGCAGCCGTGGCCAGCGTGCCATTGCCGTTCATCACCAGATTGCGGTTGTTGGCTGCGGAGTACAGCGTGAACGCCGAGTACTCAAGGTTGGGGTCCACAAAGCCATGCCAGCGCGCCACCTGCGCCGGCGTCGGCTCGACGTTGTAGGCCGG
>JBFJKG010000199.1:0-4684 GCA_041635075.1 Solimonas sp. | reverse complement strand
GAGCTGTCGAGGACCTCGCCCTTGTCATTGGTCAGGGTGTAATGCATCAGCACGACGTGCTGGTCGGCGATTTCCATGGCGGCTTCCGGATAAAAAATGAGGGACGATGCTATCAGATGAGCGCTGTTGAGTCTGTTTGCGCGGCTGGCGCAACCTTTGTCGGCCGCACCGCATCTAAGCCCTGACCGGTCGTGCGCAGTCTCGGATGACGCTCTATTATAGATAACAAAACAAACATCTTTTTATAAATAATCACAATCTGCTCGCGAGGGAGTTCGGCTAATGCATGGCGGAATTCACCACTTCTCGCGCGCCGACGACATGGCCAGCGGGCGCAGTTGTTGTTGCGGCTGAAGTAATAATTTTATTTTCAAACGGTTAGCATTGTTCTTTGCGCTGGCATGGAGCTTGTTCCAGATAAGCGCAGATCAGGACTGGGAGCTAGGGATGAAGCGTTTGTGCTGGGGGTTGGCAGTGCTTATGAGCCTGCTGGTGGTGGCGTGTGGCGGGCCAAAGGCGGACGAGAAGAAGGAAGAGGTCGCGGTTCCGGTGGAGGTTGCAACCGTAAACGCGGGCGCCATCGACGCGGCCTACCGAGGCACGGCGACCCTGGAGGCCGAGGAAGAGGCCACCGTTATCACGCGTACTGAGGGCGTGATCGAGCAGATTCTGGTTGAAGAAGGCCAAAAGGTCCGGGCTGGCCAGATACTGGCTCGGCTTGATCCTGAGCGTCTGAAGCTGGAGGTGGCGCGGGCCAAGTCCACGCTCGACAAACTGGAGCAGGACTTCAAGCGCAACGAGTCGGTCTACGAGCGCAACCTGGTGTCCCGCGAAGCGTTCGAGCGAGCCAAGTTTGAGCTGCAGGGCGCCCGCGCCGCCTACGACCTGGCGCGGTTGTCACTGAAGGAATCCGAGTTGCGCGCGCCCATCGACGGTGTTGTGGCGCAGCGCTATATCAAGACGGGCAATCAGATTTCCATCGGCAGCCCGACCTTCAAGATCACGCGCATGGACCGTCTGCAGGCGCAGATTCACGTGCCTGAGCGTGACATCCACAAGCTGGCGGCCGGGCAAGCAGCGACTCTGGCTGTGGACGCTTGGCCGGAGAAGACCTTCAGTGGCGAAATACTTCGCGTGAATCCGGTAGTCGATGCGCAGACCGGTACGGTGAAGGTGACGGTGGCGATGGCCGCCGGGCAGCCCGAGTTGAAGCCCGGCATGTTCGGGCGCGTAGAGATTCGCTATGACCGGCGCGACAACGCGCTGTTGATTCCCAAGGACGCGGTCCTGACCGAGGATGCGGCGCAGTCGGTATTCGTCGTCGTGGATGGCCGTGCGCGCCGCCAGATGATCCGCACCGGCTACAGCGACACGGATAGCTATGAAGTCATCGAAGGTCTCAAGGCCGGTGATCAGGTGGTGACGACCGGGCAGGCCAATCTGAAGGATGATGCCCTGGTCGAGGCGGTGAATCTGCCGTCGGCCAAGGAGCCGGCGGTGGCAACGGCCGAGGTGCCCGCGCCCTAGCGCGGGTCTGCACATGAGTCTTATCGAAGTCTGCACGCGACGCCCAGTCGCGATCACGATGCTGACGGTTGCCGTGCTGCTGTTTGGCATGGTGTCGCTGTCGCGATTGCAGGTCACCCTGCTGCCGGATCTGTCCTATCCGACCCTGACGATTCGAACCGAGCTGCTCGGCGCTGCGCCCACTGAAGTCGAAACCCTGCTGGCCAAGCCGGTGGAAGAGGCGCTGGGCATCATCAAGGGCGTGCGCCGCGTGTCGTCGGTCTCCCGAGCCGGCCAGGGTGACGTCACGCTCGAGTTCGAATGGGGCACCGAGATGGATTTTGCGGTGCTGGATGTGCGCGAAAAGCTTGACGCGCTGGAACTTCCGAAAGGGGTCGTGCGACCGATCGTTCTGCGCTTCGATCCGAGCCAGGACCCGATCCTGCGCCTCGGGCTTTCACTGAAGGGCCGGGATGCCGCAAGCCCCGCAGCGGCGGACGAGATTGCGCTCAAGCGGTTGCGCCGGGTTGCTGAAGATCTGATCCAGAAGCCACTGGAGGGTGTGGACGGAGTGGCCGCCGTGAAGATTTCTGGCGGACTCGAAGATGAGGTCCAGGTTCTGGTTGATCTGCAGAAGCTGTCGCAGCTGAACCTGACGCTAGCCGAAGTGTCGCAGCGTCTCGGTGCCGAGAACGCGAATATCTCGGGTGGTCGCGTTGATTCGGGTTCAGCGTCGTATCTCGTGCGCACCCTGAACCAGTTCCGCAGCCTGCCCGAGATGGCCAACACCATCATCGCTACGCGCAACGGACGTAACGTGTACCTGCGCGATATCGCGGAAGTGAAAAGCGGCTACAAGGAACGCGAGGCGGTGATCCGCATCGACGGTGGCGAGGCCGTAGAGATTGCGTTGTACCGGGAGGGTGATAGCAACACGGTTGCCATTGCCGACAGTGTGCGCCAGCGAGTCGAGACGCTGAGCAAGTCGCTGCCAGCCGATCTCGAGCTGAAACTGCTTTACGACCAATCGGTTTTCATCCGCCAGGCCACCGACGAGGTCCTGCAGGCGGCGATCGAGGGCGGCCTGCTGGCGGTACTGGTGATCTACCTGTTCCTGCGCAACGCTGCGGTTACGGCGATAGTCTCGGTATCGATTCCGGTGTCGGTCATCGCGACGTTCAATGTCATGTATGGCACCGGGCTGTCGCTCAACATCATGTCGCTGGGCGGCATCGCGTTGGCGATCGGCTTGATCGTTGACGATGCGATCGTGGTGCTGGAAGCCATCTTCCGCAAACAGGAAGAGGGGCTCGGGCCGCTGGAGGCGGCGGTGGTTGGCACCCGCGAAGTGTACGGCGCGGTCGTTGCATCGACCTTGACCACGATCGCCGTGTTCTTCCCGATGGTGTTTGTGCAGGGCATCGCCGGCCAGTTGTTCTCGGATCAGGCGCTGGTCGTGAGTGCGGCGCTGGTGTTCTCGCTGATGGTGGCGGTCACGCTGATCCCGATGCTCGCCGCGCGCCTGCACGCGCGGCGTGCGGTGCCGGAGGCGGCGGCAGTGAGGGCCGAAGGCTCGAAGCTGCGCCGCGGACTCAGTCAGGTGCGCGTTGGCGTGATCGAGACCGGCCCCCAATGGTTGTTCCGGATCCTGCTGGTATGGCCTGCGCGTGTGGCCGGCGCCGCCCTGGGCCTGCTGATGCGGCCGTTGGCCGCGGGCTGGCAGCGGGGTTACATGGCGCTGGAGTCGCGGTATCGCGGGTTGCTTGAGTGGGCGCTGGATCGGCGCGCCACGGTACTGGGTGTTGCGCTGGCACTGTTTGCGCTGAGCCTGCTGATGCTGACGCGTATCGGTGTTGAACTGATTCCGCCTTTCAATCAGGGCGAGTTCCAGGCCAAGCTGCAACTGCCCCCGGGTACCGCACTGGAACGCACCGATGCGCTGGTGCGCGATCTGTCCCTGAGTCTGCGCGGCGACGAGCGTCTGCTGGCGGTCCACTCGGTTGCCGGCACCGGCAATCGGCTGGATGCCAACGCCGAATCCGGCGGTGAGAACGAGGGAACCGTGACGCTGGTGCTGAAGCCGCAGGCCTTTGATCGTGAAGCCGAGCTGACGGCAGAACTCAGGCGCAGCATCGAAGGCCGCGCGGGTGTGAGCTATCGGTTTGAACGCCCGACCTTGTTCACGCTGAAGACGCCGTTGGAGATTGAGATCGGGGGTTATGATCTCGACACGATCGCCCAGATCGCACAGCGACTGCAGGCGCAGATGCTGGCCTCGGACCGATTCACCGAAGTGGAATCAACATTGCTGCCGGGCCACCCGGAGGTGCAGATCCTGTTTGATCAGGAGCGCGCCGCCGCGCTGGGGCTGGATACGGCGGAACTGGCGCGCCGCGTTGCCCAGTCGGTGCAGGGTGAGGTTGCAACCCGCTATCGTCTGGATGACCACGAAATCGACGTGCTGGTACGGGGCGCCGAGCGCGAGCGCTCCTCGGTGGATGCCGTCACCAACCTATTGGTGAATCCGGAGTCCGAGCGTCCGGTGCGGCTGTCCTCGGTTGCCCAGATCGTCAACCGATCCGGCCCCAGCGAGATACGGCGTCTGGATCAGCAGCGCGCGATCGTGGTTTCCGCCGGGTTGGCGTACGGCGATCTCGGGGCCGCGGTGGCTGAAGTCAATCGCATCATCGCGCGCATCCCGATGCCGGCTGGAGTATCGGCAACGGTCGCGGGCCAGAGCGAGGAGATGCAGGTGTCATTCCGCTCCCTGCAGCTGGCCTTGGCGCTGGCGGTGTTCCTCGTCTACCTGGTGATGGCCTCGCAGTTTGAATCGCTGATACACCCGCTGGTCATCCTGTTCTCGATCCCGCTCGCAGTCATCGGCGCGATTCTCGCGCTGTACGTGACTGGAACCGCGATCAACGTCATTGCCTTGATCGGCATGGTGATGCTGGTTGGTATCGTCGTGAAGAACGGAATCATTCTGGTGGATCTGGTCAACCGGCTGCGTGCCCAGGGCTGCTCGCGACGCGAAGCCTTGCTGCAGGCGGGGCCGATTCGCCTGAGGCCGATTCTGATGACCACGCTGACGGCCATACTCGGCCTGCTGCCGATGGCGCTGAGTGGGGGTGAAGGCGCCGAGATGCGTGCGCCAATGGCGATTACCGTAATCGGAGGG
>JBFJKG010000198.1:0-4705 GCA_041635075.1 Solimonas sp. | reverse complement strand
TCGAGCGACTGGGACCCGTTAGACAATGTGCTCAACGGCATCGCCTACGATCCCAATGCCGACTCGTTGTATGTGACCGGAAAGCGCTGGCCACAGCTGTTCGAGCTAAAGGTTTCATGGCCAGCCGACATCCAATCCGGCACCGATCCACAGTAGGGCGGTAACGGCGGTTACTAGCATGTCGGCAGCGATGATGCCCTTCGATTGACCTTTACCGGGTGACGACCTATAACTCGGCGCGTGATTCCAATCGGCGGAGCCTGGTAATGCAACTTACACACGAACATAACGAGCTGTATCGCACGACGAAGCAGTTCGTTGATGAGCAACTCAACCCCCATATCGCCGAGTGGGAACAGTCCGGCATCTGGCCCGCTCATGAGGTACTGAAGAAGATGGGCGACCTCGGACTGCTCGGCATTACCAAGCCGGTCGAGTGCGGCGGGCTCGGCCTCGATTACAGCTATGAGGTCGTGTTTGCACAGGCGCTGGGCAACTGCATCTGCGGTGGCGTGCCGATGGGTATCGGCGTGCAGACCGACATGGCGACCCCCGCGCTGGCTCGCTTCGGCTCGGCGGAATTGAAGAAGGAGTACCTCGCGCCTGCCATCGCCGGTGACATGGTGGTTTCGATTGCAGTCAGCGAGGCCAGCGCAGGTTCGGATGTGGCCGGCATCAAGACCAGTGCGCGCAGAGACGGCGATGACTACGTCATCAACGGCTCCAAGATGTGGATCACCAACGGCACGCAGTCTGACTGGGCCTGCACGCTGGTGAACACCTCCGAAGGCAAGCCGCACATGAACAAGAGCCTGATCATCGTGCCGATGGACGCAAAGGGCGTGGAACGCAAAACCAAGCTCGACAAGCTCGGCATGCGCTCCAGCGACACCGCGATGATCTTCTTCGACAACGTGCGCGTGCCACGCCGCAACCTGATCGGCCAGGAAGGCATGGGCTTCATGTATCAGATGATGCAGTTTCAGGAAGAGCGCCTATTCGGTGCTGCCGTTGGCCTCGATGGCCTGTTCAACGTCATCAAGGAAACCATCGACTACACCAGCCAGCGCCAAGCCTTCGGACAGGCGTTGATCGACAACCAGTCGGTGCACTTTCGCATGGCGGAGTTGCGTACCGAGGTCGAGTCACTGAAGGCCCTGGTCTATCAGACCACCGAGGACTACGTCGCCGGCAAGAAGTCGCCCGAGGAGATCGCGATGCTGGCCAGCATGTGCAAGCTGAAGATCGGCCGCGTCTCTCGCGAAGTGACCGACGCCTGCCTGCAGTACTGGGGCGGCCAGGGCTACATGTGGGAGAACAATGTCTCTCGCGCCTATCGCGACACGCGCCTGGTGTCGATCGGCGGTGGTGCCGACGAGATCATGCTCGGCATCATCTGCAAGGTCATGGGCATCCTGCCGAGCAAGAAGAAGCTGGAGCAGGCCAAGGCGGCGCAGGCGGCGCGCGCGGCCTGAGTCCGGTCGTCATCAGCCAACATAAAGGCCGCGCATGCGCGGCCTTTATGTTGGCGCCCTAGTCTAGAAATTGACCGCAGTCGTAAGGCCTTCCCTGACCTCGGCATTGCGTGAAGTAAACCCCAGGGTGTCGTTTGCCGCTGGATCATCCCGCGCAGCGTCACAGGTAAATGCCGCGGTGTAGTTGCCCGCTGGCAGGAATGCCACCTGATAGCGGTACTCACCGCTCGTCGTCTGCAAACGTACGCGGTCGGAGCTGATCGGCTGCACGCCACTACCGCCAACATCGTCTGGCGTCACCGATGCTCCGGTGTACACATACACCGCCGGACTGCAATTGGCCGTAATCCTGCTGGCGGCAACCGAGCCGCCGATGGCGCCACTGCGCCCGGTCTCGACGCTGCGTAGCCGCGGCCGCAGCACGTAGTCGGTCGTATTGTCTTCGGGCTCACGCACCGAGCGCCGCAGGTCGACGTCCAGGGTATAGCTGGACTTCTCACGCTCCTGAATCTCGAACGTGCCTTCCAGCGCCAAGCCGCTTTCGGCGTCGCCTGGCAAGTACAGCACCCGGCGCCCCTGTGGCGTATCCACATAAGACTCGCCCCCCACGCGACTCGCGTTCACGAACAGGCGGACGCGCTTGTACGTCCCGGCCTCCACCGCAACGTCGCTGAGCAGCAACTCACTGTCACCGCCGCTCAACGCCAGCAGATCGATGTTGCGCGGCGGGTCGAACTCAAAGCGCAACTCGTCTCCGCTGGCGGGCAGCAGCCCAACCCCGCGGAACTGGACAACGACAGCCGACGCGCCATCCACCGGGGCATCGGCGATAGCCAGATCCAGACTGCCGTCCTTGCAAGCGACAAACAGCGGCAGCAGCAGGCTCAGCGACAGGATTCTTGTGGGCATGGCGGACCAGGTGAACGGCTCGGGCGGGTGGTGACGGACAACAGGCACAGATTCCCACCGCCGGCAACGGCGTGCAAGCAGCGGCAAACGGCGCCCGGCCCTACAATTCGACGATGACCACCGTAAGCATCTTGCTCCTCGTCAGCGCAGTTGTCGGCGCCCTGCTTGGCTGCTGGCTGGGCCTGCGCCTGTTCGCCCGCCCGGCGGATCTCACACCTCAGCTCACCCCGATCCTCGATCGCCTGGAGCAAAGGCAACGCGAAGAGGCCGCCACCACGCGGCGCGAAGCCGCCGAACTGGCGCAGGCCCAACGCGGCGAACTGACACAGCAGCTCCAGGCTTTCGGCAAACAGTTGGCCGAAGTGCAGCGCCTGCTGCTGGAAGACGCCCGCGCCGGCCGCGGCGAGCAACGCGAATCCCTCACCCGGTTCGGCGAAACCCAGCGCCTGGGGCTGCAGCATCTGACCGAAACCCAGCTACAGCAGGCCACTGCCCTGCGCACGACGGTCGAGGAAGGACTCAAGACCCTGCGTCAGGAGAACAGCGAGAAGCTGGAGCAGATGCGCCGTACCGTGGATGAGAAGCTGCATGAGACGCTGGAGAAGCGCCTTGGCGATTCGTTCAAGCTGGTCAGCGAGCGCCTGGAGTTGGTGCACAAGGGCTTGGGCGAGATGCAGAACCTGGCCACCGGCGTCGGCGATCTCAAACGTGTGCTCACCAATGTGAAGTCGCGTGGCATCTTTGGCGAAGTCCAGCTTGCCGCCCTGCTCGAGCAGGTGCTGACGATCGAGCAGTACGCCGCCAACGTCGCGACCAAGCCCGGCAGTGGCGAGCGCGTCGAGTTTGCGGTGCGCCTGCCCGGCCGCGGTGACGACGAGCAGGCGGTGTGGTTGCCGATCGACGCCAAGTTTCCGCGCGAGGACTATGAACGCCTGATCGAAGCCCAGGAACGGGCCGACCCCGTCGCCGCCGAAGCGGCAGCCTCGGCGCTGGAACGACGTATCCGCGACGAAGCGCGCAGCATCAGCAGCAAGTATCTGGCGCCACCACACACCACTGATTTCGCCATCCTGTTCGTGCCCACCGAAGGTTTGTACGCGGAGATCCTGCGGCGCCCGGGCCTGTTCGAAGCGCTGCAACGCGAGCACCGCGTCACGGTGACCGGCCCGACCAATCTGCTGGCCTTCCTCAACAGCCTGCAGATGGGGTTCCGCACGCTGACCATCGAGAAGCGATCCAGCGAGGTCTGGCAGGTGCTCGGCGCTGTCAAGACCGAATTTGGAAAGTTCGGTGACGTGCTCGACAAGGTCCGCAAGAAGCTGGATGAAGCCACCAATCAGCTCGACGCCACCGGTGTGCGCACCCGCGCCATTACCCGGCGCCTTAAGAATGTGCAGGAACTACCGGGCAGCGATACCGATGCCGTGCTGGGCGCACCCAGCGACAGCAGCGAAGACGAGGACTGATCAGGCGGTCGCGCCGCCGCAGGAGGACCCCGCACCGGCAGTGCACCCCAGGCAGTGATCGGCAAACCGGATCTGCCGGCCCAACACCGCAGCCTGGGCGTAGTCACGGATGTTGCGTGGCCCGTCCGCTGCCATGCCCAACTGCTGGTTGAAATCACAGTCAAACAGATCGCCGTTGTAGTCCACGCTGATCAGACTGCGACACATCACGCCGCTGGCGGCACTCGGATTGAATGCGCCCAACAGCTTGTCCATATAGGCCGCGTACTGGCCGCTCTTGCGCAAGTGCAGGGCAAAGCGATGGATCGGCATGTTGGTGATCGTAAACAGGCCGTTGAACACGATACCAAGACGCTCCTTGAGCTCGCGCTTGTAGTCTGCCTCGAGTTCAGCCTGGGGCGCCGGCAGATACGGCCCTACCGGGTTGTAGACCAGGTTCAGGACCAGGCCGCTGCCCTCCGCGCCGTAGCCCACGGCATTCAGGCGCCGCAGCGCTTCGATGCTCTTGTCGAACACGCCACCACCGCGCTGCGCGTCGGTGAAGTACGCCTGGTAATAGGGTAACGATGAGATCACCTCGACCCGGTGCTCGGCAAAGAAATCCGGCAGGTAGGCCTGTGAGGCGCCGGTCTGTGGATGGGGGTCCAGCTGCACGGTCAGATTGTGACGGACCATGACATGCCGCCGCAGGCGCGTGGCCTCGGTGACCAACCAGGCGAAATCGGGATGCAGCTCTGGCGCACCGCCGGTCAGGTCCAGATTGCGAATGCTTGGGTTTTCGTCGAGCACACGCAGGCAATGGTGCAGCGTCTCGCGCGTCATTGCCTCGGTGCGCGCGGGTGATGAATCCACGTG
>JBFJKG010000197.1:0-4707 GCA_041635075.1 Solimonas sp. | reverse complement strand
GACGCCATCGAGCTGGTGTTTACCTCCGGCATCGTCAGCGCCTTTGCCGAGACCAACGTCTACTCGGCGGTCTGCGGTGCGCTGGCTACCGCGCCTTAAGAATCGCGGCTAGGCTTCACAAGAGAAGCGCCCCGACGGGGCGCTTTTTTTTGCCTGGCCGTCGGCCTTTGTCCAGACGCTGACCAGAAAGCGGATAGAGCTGCGCGAGCCGTTGCCTACGCGCGTTGTCGTCTCAGGACTACATCGGACTCCTGAGCGCCCCGGACGACATCGATGCGAGGCTCGCAGAACATGGAATGCACGTCCTCTCTTCATGCTTGCGCTACCACGATGAGTCCGTCAGCCCTGAGCCCCATTCCCGCGCGACCCGCCAGCCAATGGCCGATCGGCATGCGGCTGCGCTTTCGCCCGGATGCGGTGCTGGACCCGAAGCACGAGGGGCTGCGCAACCGACCGGCGCTGGTGTTGTCCGGGATGAAGCTGATCGGCCCTGCGGCCAGTGGCTACTCCTGGCGCCAGCAGGTGCTTTCGCTGAGCACCGGACGTATCGGCTGGGCGCGGCCGGATCAGCTGGACCTGCCGCTGGACGGTAGCGACCCAGAGTCGTTCTAGAGCCCAGGCCCGGCCGCTCCGCGCGCGGCCATGGTGCTACCCGGGCGGATCACGCCGCAGCCGCTCCATACGTCGCTGCGCTTCTTCCAGTTCAGCTTCATCGCGCTGCCTCTGCGACAGCGTGCGCCCGTAACGTACCCGGTTCTCCGCTGCCTGCGCCTCCGCTTCAGCGCGGACCTTCTGCTTGCGTCGCTTGTTCAGATTGATGATCTGGCTCATCCGCCGGCCCTCTGCTGCTGGTTTGCACATCGTCGCATAGCTGCGGTCGCTGCTGGTCAACGCGTGACACCGCACTGAGATCGGGTTGGCGCGCATTCACAATGCGGCAGTCGTCATCGCGCTGTAACCTCCTCGCCACATTGCGCCCCTGGCCTCAACGGCGGCCACGGGCCTTACCAAGTCAAGGGGGAGTTATGCCGGAGATGAATACCCACGCGCTGTCGCGCATCGTCGCCACGTTGGCTCTCGCGGCGCTGCTGGCCGCATGCGGCTCCAGCCGCTCGGTAGGGGCTGGCACGGGCGAACTGCCGCCGCTGCAGGACGCGACGCTGGACGACGCCCTGCAGTCTGCGGTCACCGCGACGGAACTGCGCGGCTGCGATTTCCTGGAAACCTCGTACTGCCTGTTCCCGTGGCCCAATGACTTCTACACGACGGCAGACAGCACGACCGATACCGGTCGCCGCATCAACCTGAATCTCCTGGGCATGCCGAAGAATCTGGCCGGCATGCCGCTGCGACCGGACGAATGGAATCGCAACGACGGCTTCTCGCCGGGGCAGATGCTGGTGACCTACGTGCCGGGTCTGGACACCGCAGCGAGCGGCATCGGCGACGTCACCGACATCGAAGCATCGCTGCAACCCGACGCACCGATTCTGATCATCGATGCGGACACCGGTGAACGGCATCCGATCTGGGTCGAGATCGACGCCAGTGAAACCGCGCAGTCGCTGTGCGATGCACCGGCGAGCATATTCGGCACCGCGGAACTGGTCAGTGGCGAGTTGGGACTGGACGATGTGCTGAGCAGTCTCAACGATGTCATCGCCGGACTTGGTGAAGGCTGCACGCTGACCTTGCAGCCGATACTCGCTGCATTGGGCGATGGCCTCGACGCCACGCTGTTGCCGAACAATGCACTGAAGGTTGATCCGCCTGCACTGTTGATGCGTCCTGCCAAGAATTTCAAGGATGGTCACCGTTACATCGTGGCCATGCGCAACCTGAAGAATGCCGAAGGCCAGACCATTGAGGCGCCGGACGGTTTCCGTGTTTATCGCGATCGCTACTCCAGCGATCTGGACCCGGTAAACGCTCGCCGCGATCACATGGAAGACATCATCGCGCGCCTGCAGCGACAGGGCGTAGAGCGTGACTCGTTGTACATGGCCTGGGATTTCACGGTTGCCAGTACCCGCAATCTGGCTGGACGCTTGCTGGAGATGCGGGATACCGCGCTCACCCAGCTCGGCGACGCCGCCCCAGCCTATGAGATCACCGAGGTCACCGACTTCGAGGGTGGCGCTTCGATCCGCCGGATCAAGGGGCGCTACACCGTTCCCAACTTTCTGACCGTACCGGATGGCCTCTGCGACAATCTGGTGCCGCCGGTCAGCCAGAACCTGATCGACTATTGCGCCGAGTTGAACACCCTCTCCGACCAGCTCGGCGGCAACGATCTGCCCGGTCTCGGCGACCTGCTCAACACGGCCTCGGATGCCACCTCGCTGCTGATCGAGCTTGGCCAGCTACCGCTGTCGCGGCTGTACTACGCGCAACCGGGCGACGAACTGCCGCAGATCAATCCGCTGCAACCGACCCAGGAATTCAGATTCCAGTGCGAGATCCCTCGCACCGCCGTTGGCAGCTTCGACGATGCCGACACCTGGGTGCGCGCCGCCACGCCCTCGCTGTACGGCCACGGCCTGCTGGGCGGCATGGGTGAAGTCGGCGGCGGCAGTACCGCGCGGCTACGCGAGCAGAACTTCATGAACTGCGCCATTGACTGGATCGGCATGGCCTCGCGCGATGTCCCCACGGTGCTGACTTTCCTGCTCGACATGAGCAACTTCCCGACACTGCCGGACCGCGTGCAGCAAAGCGTCGTCAACTGGCATTTCCTGACCCGACTACTGAACCATCCCCAGGGCTTTGCCTCGAATCCCGCATTCCAGACGGCCGACGGGCGCCCGGTATTCAGCACCGAGAAGGTGGTGTACGACGGCAATAGCCAGGGCGGCATCATCGGCGGCGTGGTGGTTGCCACCTCAACCGACATCACCCGCGGCTCGCTGGGGGTTCCCGGCATGAACTACTCAACGCTGCTACGCCGCAGCGTCGACTTCGACGCCTACGGTGCCCTGCTGTATCTGTCGTATCCCAACTCGTTTGATCAGAGCTTCATCCTGTCCTTCATCCAGATGCTATGGGATCGCGGTGAGAACAACGGCTACGCCAACCACCTGCGCAAGCCAGATGCGTTTGCGGCGCTGGGACATCCGACGCCCGACCATGAAGTGATCCTCAACGTGGCTTTCGGTGACCATCAGGTGGCCGACGTCACCCCCAAGGTCATGAGCCGCACTTGGGATGGCGCGGTGCATCTGCCCGGAATCGAGCCGGAGCGCAGCAATAGCGTCAGCCCGTTTGCAGGCATTCGACGGGCAGTGCCCGGTGAGCGCGGCTCGGTGATGGTGGTCTGGGATATCGGGCCGCTCAATCCGGAGAACGAGAACAATCCCGGAACCGGGGTCGCACCGCCGACCAATGTTCCGCCACGCGAGGGTCGTGATCCACACAGCGATCCGCGTGCCGAAGTGGCCGGCGGCATCCAGCGTCGCGCCTTCCTGCTGGAGGACCGCTACCTCGACGTGTGCGGGCCGCGGCCGTGCTTCGCGCGCGGCTATGTGCCTGCCGACGTCGCAGCCGGCAATGCTCCCAACCTCGCACCGTTTGTCAGCGCCCTGGGGACGATTCAGGCCAAGCCCGGCACGCCGGTGGCACTAACCGCCATTGGCGCCGACCCCGATCGCAATCCACTGAGCTACACCTGGAGCGTGGTCTCGGGAGCCGGCTGCGTCAGTAGCCTGAATGCGGCAGCCGAACCGACCGATCCCACCGCCACGCTGAACCTGAACCCGATCTGCAGCAGCGGCAATGTCGTGGTCCGCGTAACAGTCAGCGATGGTCGCGCCAGTGCAAGTGCCGAGGTGCCAGTGCTGATCCAGTAGTCAGCGCGGCTATCCGTCACGCGCGGATACCAGCCCCGCCGGTCTTGCTGATCGGCGGGGCTTTTTTGACGCTACGGCTTGACCGACGCCATTGCACCGCACGCTGCACTAAGATGGGAACGGTTTCTCAATTGGAGCACGTCATGGGATGGATCCTGCTGGTGGTCGTGGTACTGGCGGCGCTGTATGCAATCGCGATCTACAACGGATTGGTGACTGCGCGTAATGCCTACAAGAACGCCTTTGCGCAAATCGATGTGCAGCTGACACGTCGCCATGACCTGATCCCCAACCTGGTCGAAACCGCCAAGGGCTATATCAAGCATGAACGCGAGACCCTGGAAGCGGTCATTCAGGCGCGCAACACCGCGGTCAGTGGCCTGAAGAGCGCAGCCGCAGATCCGGGCAACGCGCAGAACATGCAGAAGCTGGCCGGGGCCGAGAACATGCTGACCCAGTCACTGGGGCGGCTGTTTGCGCTGTCGGAGGCATACCCGGACCTGAAGGCCAATCAGAACATGATGCAGCTGTCGGAAGAGCTCACCGCGACCGAGAACAAGGTTGCCTTCTCTCGCCAGGCCTACAACGACTCGGTGATGAGCTACAACAACAAGCGCGAGATGTTCCCGAGCAGCATCGTCGCCAACAGCTTCAATTTTCAGCCAGCTGCGCTGCTTGAGATTGAGAGCGTGGAGATGCGCAAGGTACCCAAAGTCTCCTTCAGCTGAGACCGGATGAGGCGCCTCAGCGCGCGATGAATTTTTTTGAGAGCCAGGCACACGCGCGCAGCCAGACTCGCTGGCTGGTGCTGCTGTTCGCGTTGGCCGTCATTGGCATCGTGCTGGCCGTCGATATTCTGGTG
>JBFJKG010000196.1:0-4714 GCA_041635075.1 Solimonas sp. | reverse complement strand
GATTAAAAACTGGTCAGATTTTGGCGATATTGTGTTCACGCATCTTCGGTTGGTCTAAATTTCCGGTTTTGCGCCGCGCGAATACCGGTATCAGCCCGGATGGAGTCGGCCTTCAAGCGCCGTCGGGCTGCATCTGGGCGGCGAACCACGAGCGGCGGCACCCGGCTGCGGCTCACAACTGAGCCTGCGTCAGAAGCGCTCCTCGCGCCCTGCAGCAAAGGGATAGGCGGATGGGGCCACTACAGGTCAGCGCGTGACGCTCGCACATGCGGCTGCGTAAGCCAGCGTGCCATGCGCTGCCTCCGGCGCGGAGGAAAACTTCGCCGGCAGTTATCGGCCGCCTAGACGGCCGAGCTATAGGCCTGGCGCATTCATATCAGGTGAGGGGCGCGAGGACCCCGATTCCGCGATCAGCTCGCGCTGGCGTCTGTCACTAGGCGAGCACGCGCGTAGCGCCGGGAACCGACCTGAAGCAAATACTCCCCTGCCCTCAACATCAGGCCGCGGTCCTCGATCCTCTGCTGATTCACCCGAACTGCGCGCTGATCGACGAGGCGCCCACCCTCTGCATTGCTCCCCACCAGGCCTGCTTCCTTCAGCACGCGCGCAATGGCCAGCCCAGCCGCGGGCACCGGCACGGTGATCTCGGGGATGTCCTGTGGCAGCACGCCTTGTGAGAACTGGGCAATAAAGTCGGCCCTGGCCTTTGCCCCGACACCCGGCCCGTGGAAGCGGCTTACCAACTCCTCGCCAAGCCCCATCTTGATATCCCGGGGGTTGGCGCCTTCGTCTGCGCTGCGACGCAGCGCGGCTACTTCAGCCAGTGGGCGGAACGACAGCAAGTCGTAGTACCGCCACATCAGCGCATCGGAAACGCTCATCACCTTGCCGAACATCTCCCCGGGCGCATCGGAAACGCCGATGTAGTTGCCCAAGCTCTTGGACATCTTCTGCACCCCGTCCAGTCCCTCAAGAATTGGCAGGGTCATGATGCACTGCGGCTTTTGCCCGTGAGCGTGCTGCAAGTGACGCCCAACCAGCAGGTTGAACTTCTGGTCAGTACCTCCGAGCTCGACATCAGCCTCCAGAGCAACCGAGTCATACCCCTGCAGCAGCGGGTACAGAAACTCGTGGATCGCGATGGGCAGGCCGCCTGCGTAACGTTTGGAAAAGTCGTCACGCTCCAGCATCCGCGCCACGGTGTGCTGTGCCGCAAGGCGAATCAGACCTTCTGCCCCCAGACGGTCCAGCCAGCGGCTGTTGAACTCGATGGTGGTTCGCTCCGGGTCAAGTATCTTGAAGACCTGTTCCTTATAGGACGCGGCGTTCTCCTCCACCTGCTGGCGAGTTAGTGGCTTGCGGGTTTCGTTCTTGCCGGTCGGGTCGCCGATCATGCCGGTGAAGTCGCCGATCAGGAAAACAGCCTCGTGACCCGCCTCCTGAAAGGCTCGCAGCTTGTTCAGCAGCAGGGTATGACCGAGGTGGAGGTCCTTGGCGGTCGGATCAAAGCCCGCCTTGATCCGCAGGCGCTGGCCATTGGCGGCCGCCGCGGCCAAACGGGCCCGAAACTCGTCACCAGGGATGATCTCTTCACAGCCACGCTCAAGTTCGGCGAAGTCTACGGTCATGGTTCTGGTCTGGGAGCCTTGCTGAGGAATAACCCCCGATAGTTCAAGCAAGCACAGAGGTATGCTCAGGAACTGCTTGCAAACGATGGGGTTCTATGTTTTTGTACGCGTCAATAAGCCCCCTCAACACTAACTACAGCGGTAGCGCCTAGGGTGCAGGTCGCACGGGTACCGAGCGACCTTAGCTGTTTATTTCGGGTCCGAAGATGAGATTGGATTATAGCCCAGCCGAGCTGGCACCCCGCCGCTCGGCGCGCCGCTCTGTACTGACTGCAAGCCTCTGCGTCGCCATGCTTTCGGCAGTGGCTGCAAGGGAGGGGATCGCGACGCGCAGCAACGCGCTGAGCGACGCCGCGACCTCTGAAGTTGCAGATGCCTTTACTCCCGCCGCTGAGCGCGCCTTTGACGCCGCCATGCAGTCGGCTGTCGCAGATGCGGTCGAACCGCCCCCGGCCAGTCGCTGGCAAACCATTGTGGTCGAGCGTGGCCATACGCTATCGACGATATTCGACGCCGAAGGCCTCCCCCCCACCGAGTGGATGGAACTGGTCGCCATCAACGACGATGCGGCGCGTCTCAAGCAGCTAAAGGTTGGCGAAAAGATCAACCTGCTCAAGAGCGCCGAGCAGCGACTCGAAGAACTCACCTACCAGTTTGACGAACAGCACACGCTTCAGGTTCGTCGCGGTGTTGATGGCAAACTTGAGGCGATGACGCTTGCCGCCGAAATGGAGCGGCGCAGCGCGGAAGCCGCTGGCATCATCGACAGCTCGCTGTTCGTCGCAGGGCAGAAGGCCGGCCTGTCCAATCGGCTGGTCATGGAACTGGCTGAGCTTTTTGGCTACGACGTCGACTTCGCACTCGACCTGCGCGTCGGCGATCGCTTCTCGGTCGTCTACGACGAAATTTATCGCGACGGCGAACGCTTGCGCGATGGCAACATTCTGGCGGCCGAGTTCGTAAACCAAGGCCGCGTTCATCGCGCGGTCCGATATGTCGACGACGGCGGCCACGCTGCCTACTACACGCCGGAGGGCGAATCGCTGCGAAAAGCGTTCATCCGCTCACCGGTGGATTTTGCGCGCGTGAGCTCGGGGTTCAACCTCAAGCGCCGCCACCCCATTCTGAACACCATTCGTGCGCACAAAGGTGTGGACTATGCCGCAGCGGCCGGCACCCCAATCAAGGCGACAGGCGACGGTCGCGTCGAGTTCATTGGCGTAAAAGGCGGCTACGGTCGAGTCGTGATCCTCAAGCACGGCGCCCAGTACACCACCTTGTATGCGCACATGTCGCGCTATCGCTCCGGACTGAAGGTCGGCTCACGCGTCCGCCAAGGGCAGGTGGTCGGCTATGTCGGCGCCTCCGGCTTGGCTACGGCTCCGCACTTGCACTATGAATTCCGCATCGCCGGACTGCACAAGAATCCGATGACAGTGGTCCTGCCGAGATCCAACCCACTGCCGCGTAGCGTTGTCGCTCAGTGGCGCAGCAGCACCGCACCGATACTGGCACAACTGGACAGTCTTTCTGACGCCCAGGTTGCGCAGGTCGCCTCAGCGACCAACCCGATGCCCTAATCGTGGCAAGCGCCACAGCGCCTGTGCTGGGGCTCGGACTCATGTCCGGGACCAGCATGGATGCAGTGGATGCAGCGCTCTGCGTGTTCCGCGGGGAAGCCTGGGAAGCTCTCCGCGCAACCCGCACTCAGCCGTACCCCGCTGATTTGCGCAGGCGCTTGCTTTCACTTCAGGACAACCCGAACTCGGCCATCTCGTTGCCCGAGTGGATGCAGCTTGATGAAGCGGTCGCCCGCTGTTTTGCAGATGCGGCGCTGGCGCTGATGCGCGATGAGCGCTTGGCCCCCAAGGACCTCGCCGTGATCGGCGCACACGGCCAGACCGTGTTCCACGACCCACGAGGGACCGGCAGCAGCCTGCAGCTGGGAAACCCGTCTCGCATCGCCGCCGCAACCGGTGTCACCACCGTGGCCGACTTCCGTCGAGCGGATATCGCGCTCGGCGGTGAGGGTGCACCGTTGGTCCCGGCGTTCCATCACGCCGTTTTTGCGGGTGACGCGCCGCGCGCCGTGCTGAATCTGGGCGGCATCGCCAATCTCACGGCATTACCCGGCACCGCCGCGGCGGCAGTCAGCGGCTTTGACATCGGCCCCGCGAACGCGCTCATGGACGATTGGTGCGCGATACACAGGCAGAAACCCTACGACGAGCACGGACTCTGGGCCGCAACCGGCACCGTCAACCCAGAGCTACTAGCCGCCCTGCTCGAGGAGCCCTATTTCACGGAGCCTCCGCCCAAAAGCACCGGGCGCGACCGCTTCAACCTGCGCTGGGCGGCACAGCGTTATCCACTGTTGGAGCGCCTGCCGGCCGCGGACGTCCAGCGGACCTTCTGCGCGCTAACAGCGGAGAGTGTGGCGCACGCAGTCAAGGGACTGGAGCCGACACCGAAGCTGCTGCTGGTATGCGGCGGGGGCACCGGAAATCGGACGCTGATGCAGGACCTCAGCGATCGATTGACGCCCATTCCGGTGAGGCCCACCAGCGAGTATGGCCTAGATGCTCAATGGGTAGAGGCAGCTGCGTTCGCATGGCTCGCAATCCGACGCATTCGCCTGCTGCCGGGAAACCTACCATCCGTGACCGGCGCCAGCCGGACCGCCTGCCTCGGCGGTGTGTATAGCCCTTAAGCCTTACACCGAGAAGGAGTTTCCGCAGCCACACGTGGTTGACGCATTGGGGTTGCGAATAACGAACTGTGCCCCTTCGACGCCTTCCTTGTAGTCGATCTGGGCGCCGGACAGATATTGGATACTCATCGAGTCCACCAGCAGCGTCACGCCGTTCTTGTGAACGACGGTGTCATCTTCTTCTACGTCCTTGTCAAACTTGAAGCCGTACTGAAAACCAGAGCAGCCGCCGCCACTGACGAACACACGCAAGTTCTGGTTGCGATCGTCTTCTTCATCGAGCAGCTGACGAACCTTGTCCGCCGCCGCGTCGGTAAACACCACCATCGCAGATTCGGCAGCCTCAGCAGACCCATGTTCCATCGTATTACTCAAG
>JBFJKG010000195.1:0-4755 GCA_041635075.1 Solimonas sp. | reverse complement strand
TGCAGATGACGTGCGGCTGACGATGGGGGGTGAGCCGACTTTTGTCGCCGCAGACGATCCACAAGCAGCGGAATGGAACACCGAGGCGGTGGGCCCCACCAAGCAGGCGCGTTCGCAGGCGCTGGCGCTGAGGTTGCGGGACCACTATGCACCGCAAGGCTTGCTGACCTACGGCCAGGGCAAATGGTATCCGGGTGAATCGCTGCCGCGCTGGGTTTACAGCCTGTACTGGCGGCGCGACGGGCAGCCGCTGTGGCGCCTGCCGCTGGTGCCGCCCACTCCGGACCGGCCGCCGAGTTTGCTGCAGGCCAATCAGTTCATGCTCAGTCTTGCCGAGCGACTAGATCTGGACCCGCGCAACGTTCTGGAAGCCTACGAGGACGCGCTGCACTACATGGTGCGCGAGCGCCGCTTGCCGGTGAACGTCGACGCCACTGATCCGAAGCTGCGTGACCCGGAGGAGCGTGCGCGCCTGATGGATGTGTTCGAGCGCGGGCTCGGTACGCCCCGCGGCTTTGTGCTGCCGGTGCAGCGGTGGCAGGCCGCCGCGCGCTGGATCAGCGAACGCTGGCTGCTGCGCGGTGGCAAGCTGTTCCTGCTGCCCGGGGATTCCCCGGTGGGCTTGCGATTGCCACTGGATGCGCTGCCGGTGGTTGCAGAGGACGCGGTGCCCAGCAGCTACCCGATCGATCCGGCGATGGTGCCGGCTACGTTGCCCGCGCCAGATCCGCGGCGGCAACCGTTCTTGCAGGCGCAGGGCCTGAAGCAGCGGCCTGCCACCGCGCCGGAGGCGACCTCCAAGGCGGCGCAGGCAGCCGCCAAGCGCAGTCGTCACCCGAATGGCGTTGCTGTGCGCACGGCAATGGCGGTCGAGGTGCGCGAAGGCTGGATCAATGTGTTCCTTCCGCCGGTGTCCTGCGCCGATGACTATGTCGATCTGGTCGCGGCGATTGAGGATGTAGCGGCCGAAACGCGGCTGCCGGTGCGCATCGAGGGTTATGCTCCTCCGTCCGATCCACGCCTCGAAGTGCTGAAGATCACCCCGGACCCCGGCGTCATCGAAGTCAACGTGCAGCCGACCCGATCCTGGGTCGAACTGCGCAACAACACCGAGCACCTGTACGAGGCAGCGCGTCAGGCGCGCCTGTCCACCGAGAAGTTCCTGATTGACGGCCGCGCCGCCGGCACCGGCGGCGGCAATCATGTCGTGGTCGGTGGAGCGACACCCGAGGATTCCCCGTTCCTGCGCCGCCCGGATCTGCTCGGCAGCCTGCTGCGCTACTGGCAGAACCATCCGTCTCTGTCGTATCTGTTCTCGGGTCTGTTCATCGGCCCGACGTCACAGTATCCGCGGGTGGACGAGGCGCGTGACACCCAGCTCTACGAGCTGGAGATTGCGCTGGCGCAGCTGCCAAAGGCGGAAGCCAGCATGCCGCCGTGGATTGTTGATCGCACACTGCGCAATCTGTTGGTGGATCTGAGCGGCAATACGCATCGCGCCGAGTTCTGCATCGACAAGCTGTACTCTCCGGATGGGCCGACCGGGCGCTTGGGGCTGCTGGAATTGCGCGGCTTTGAAATGCCACCGCACGCGCGCATGAGCCTTACCCAGCAACTGCTGGTGCGCGCGCTGATCGCGTGGTTCTGGCGCGAGCCCTACACTCGGCCTCTGATCCGCTGGGGCACCCAGTTGCATGATCGCTGGATGTTGCCGCACGACAACTGGACGGATCTCGGTGAGGTGCTCGACGAGTTGACGCGGGCAGGGTTCGCGTTCAAGCGCGACTGGTTTGCGGCGCACTTCGAATTCCGCTTTCCCTGCCACGGCGTGCTGCAGCATCGTGACATCACGATCGAGCTGCGCCATGCGTTGGAGCCTTGGCCGGTACTTGGCGAGGAGCAAGGTGGTGGCGGCACTACGCGCTATGTGGATTCTTCGCTGGAGCGGTTACAGGTCAAGGCACGAAACTTCGTGCCTGCCCGGTATGCGATTGCCTGCAACGGCCGTGAGTTGCCCCTGCGAAATACCGGCACCCAGGCCGAATACGTCAGCGGCCTGCGCTATCGCGCCTGGCAGCCACACAGCTGCTTGCATCCCACGATTGGTGTGCATACGCCGTTGCATTTCGATCTTTATGATCGCTGGAACGGTCGAGCAGTGGCCGGATGCACCTACCACGTTGCCCACCCGGCCGGCCGAAACTACGAGCACTTTCCGGTGAATGCTTTCGAGGCCGAGGCGAGGCGCATCGCGCGCTTCGAGGCCATGGGTCATACCGCCGGGCGCTACGAGTTGGCGGCAGCGGTATCCCATCCCGATATGCCCTGCACGCTGGATTTGCGCATGCCCGGGTAAGGGGCGCAACCGGGGGTGAGTCAAGGGAGACGGCTGCGGCGCGTCTCGCGGCAGCCGGCTGTTCCTGCGGCGGATCAGGCTTCGAAGCGGCCCGATAGCACCTCTTCCATCAGCACGAAGCGATCATTGCCCCAGAACATGTGCTTGCCGATGAAGAACGTGGGCGCGCCGAATACGCCGCGGCTGATCGCTTCCTCGGTGTTGGCCTTGAGTCGATCCTTGACCGCGGGATCCTGCGCCAGCGCCAAGGTGGCATCCGGGTCCAGTCCGATGCGGCTGGCGACGGTCTTGAGGACCTCGGGCTGACCAATATCCTGATCCTCACTCCAGTAGCAGCCCATGACTGCGCGCGCCCACTGGCTGGCTTGCGCCTCCGGCAAACCACAGGCGATGCGCAGCGATGTCAGGCTGGCGACCGGGAACACCTTGGGGAAGCGAAACGGCACACCGTAATGCTTGGCCCACAGCCGCAGGTCATTGAACATGTACTTGCCCTTGACCGGCACCATCGCCGGCGGGCGATTGCCGGTGGCCTCGAAGGCCTTGCCCAGCAGGAACGGCTTCCACAGCACCGTGGCGCCGTGGCGGGCGGCCAA
Source organism: Solimonas sp. (assembly GCA_041635075.1). Classification (GTDB taxonomy): domain Bacteria; phylum Pseudomonadota; class Gammaproteobacteria; order Nevskiales; family Nevskiaceae; genus Solimonas. Next base: position 1,803 of record JBFJKG010000195.1, on the reverse strand, counting down.
CGCTTCAATCTGGGTAGCGGCCAGATAGGTATACGGACTCGCGGAGTCCCAGAAGAATTCGATCTGGGGGGTGGTCATGGCTGGCTCCTGGATGGGATGGAAAGGTTGGCCGGAGTCTGGCACGCGAATTTCCGCAGGCACAAGTTATGCATGAAGCCGGCAGCGCACCCTAAAATACGCGCCTGACCACCTCGCCGAACCGACCGCCCTCATCCATGACGTACTGCGTTGCCATCAAAGTTGATGACGGGCTGGTGTTTGCAGCCGATACCCGTACCAGCGCCGGCGTCGATGACGTGCGCACCTACAACAAGCTGCATGTCTTCGATGTGCCGGGGCAGCGCGTGTTCGTGGTGCTGTCTGCCGGAAATCTGGCTACGACCCAGGCGGTGCTGGCGAACATCCGGCGCGATATGGACAACATCAACGCCCCGGTCAGTCTGGCCACGGTGGCGCACATGTACGACGCGGCCGAGTACATCGGCCAGCTGTCGCTGAACTCTCAGCGCGAGTCTGCTGCGCCCGCCCTGCAGTCGACGGTGGACTTTCGGACCACCCTGATCCTGGGTGGGCAGATCATGGGCGAGGAGCCTGCGCTGTACCTGATCTATCCCGAGGGCAATTGCATCAGCAGTTCCCCCGAGACACCCTTTCTGCAGATCGGTGAGAGCAAGTACGGAAAGCCGATTCTGGATCGGGTGATTCGTCCCGAGCTGTCACTCGAGGACGCGGCGCGCTGTGCGCTGGTGTCGATGGACTCGACGATGAAGTCCAATCTTTCGGTAGGGCCGCCGCTGGATATCGCGCTGATTCCGCGCGATGCGCATGCGGTGACGCAGAAGATGCGGCTTGATCTGGATACGCCGTACTACGCGCAACTCCGGGAAGCCTGGGGGCGTGAGCTGGCGATGGCGTTCCGCAATCTGCCGCGCTTTGACTGGGAAATTCCCGACGCCCAGGGTTCGTTTCCGATGCGTTGATCGCGTGGCCCACCGCCGCTGCGCCGGCAGGGCGGAGGGCTCAGGCCTTGAAGTAGGCCGCGCTGATGGCCTCATGCAGCTTGCCGAGACCTACCTGAATCTCGTCGATGCGCGCATGCAGGCCTTCGTCCAGCAGCATGTCCAGGTTGGCGTCGCGCACCAGCGCCTGGGTGCGCTGCAAGGCACGCTCGGTGGCCCGGCTGGGCGGCAGGCAGGGCAGCGTATCGCCAATGCTGTCGAGGCAGAACATGACCGAGCGCGGGAATTCCCGGTTCTGCATCAGAAAGCGCAGCACCGCAGCGCCTGAAACCCGCGCCCGCTCGTGCCGGCGATACATCTGGTAAGCCATCAGCGAGCGCAGCACGCTCATCCACTGGATGGTCGCAAAAGGTCGGAGTTCATCGCCGGAGCGCTCGCTGTCCTGCGGCACAATCAGGCTGGAGCTGCGCACGTCAACGATGCGCGTGGTCATGTCGGCCTGCTCAAGATTTGTGCCCAGACGCAGGAACTGGAAGCCGACGTCGTGGCTCATGTTCGATAGCAGGATGCCGTCCAGCAGCAGCGTGCTTTCGATGATGCGCGACAGCAGCTCAAAGCGCTTCGAGCGTCCCAGACTCTTCTCGCTGCGCTCCTGCAGGAAGAAGTGCAGATCGTTGAGATTCTCCCAGGCGTCGATCGGCATCGCGTCGCGGATCGTCCGCAGAATCTCGCGCGCGTTGTTGACGGCGCTGATGATCGAGCCGGGGTTGTCAGCATCGGCAATCAGGAAGCGGACGACGTTCGCTTCATTGGCCTCGTCATGGCGCGAGGCAAATTCCTCCTC
>JBFJKG010000194.1:0-4785 GCA_041635075.1 Solimonas sp. | reverse complement strand
TCGATCTGCTCGCTGATAAAGCGGGTGCGCAGGGCAAGCATCCGCTCCAGCGGATGCACTACCAGTGGGCGCAGACTGAAAGCGGCATAGGCGTGAATATCGAGCGTGCCGGCTTGGTACTCCCGATAAAAGCGATCATTCTCCCGCGCATAGTCAGCGGCATCGACGACGCCGTGCCGGACCAGCCATTGCCCCCAGAGATGATCGCTGTCGCCGGCCAATAGGGTGTTATCGAGGTCAAAAACAGCTAACCGCATCGAGTGAGGGCTCCAGTGGGCGCCGCAGGATAGCAAGCCCGCATTGCCGAGGCCGCCAGCGTTGTGAAACAATCCTCGCTAAATCTTGCTGGAATGCCTTGCAAGTGATTGATCTGGATGGGTTTCGCCCAAATGTTGGCATCGTCCTCAGCAGTTCGGAGGGGCGTTTGCTGTGGGCCAAGCGCATACGGCAGGAGGCTTGGCAGTTTCCGCAGGGAGGCATTCAGCGTGGCGAGCCCCCTGAGGCGGCCCTGTACCGCGAGCTGATGGAAGAGTTGGGGCTTGGTCGTAACGACGTGCAGATGCTCGGCGTGACCACCGGCTGGTTACGCTACCGTCTTCCCGAGCGTTTCATGCGGCGGGCCCGCGGCCGGGTCTGCGTGGGGCAGAAGCAGAAGTGGTTTGCATTGCGCCTGACAGCGGCTGAGAGCGCCGTTCGCTTTGACACAACGCCAAAGCCAGAATTCGACGGCTGGCGGTGGGTCGATTACTGGCACCCCCTGACTGAGGTGGTGGACTTCAAACGGGAAGTCTACCGGCGGGCCTTGAATGAACTGGCGCCCCTGCTAGGGGTGGAGCCGCGAGAACCAAGCAAGCACCAGGCGATCGCCGCCTGATCGCAGGTCCCCGGCAAAAGCGGGCGCCGAAGCCCGGGCAAATGCGTGCCGACAGGGTCCGTATTGACAATCGTTCTCATTAGCTTTCTAATGCAGGCGCCATGTACGTCTGCGTCTGCAAAGCCGTTTCTGATCGCCAAATTCGTCGCGCAGTGCGCGAGGAGGGGGTCGTGAGTCTGCGTGACCTGACGCGCGAACTTGAGCTGGGCACCTGTTGCGGAAAATGCGTGCCGCTGGCCCGTGAAGTGCTTGCCGAGGCCTTGTCCATCGAGCATGGGGCGGCACCCGCGCTTGCGCTCGGGATGGTTGCGACCCGTTCTGTCGGCGCGGTGGGTTAGGCCCGCACCCAGCTTCGCGACGGGAGTGATAATTGAAAGCGATAGCGCTTCCACACAGGTTTCACCCGCTACGTCACTGAGTGCCTATACTCGGGCCAAATCAATCGGGAGTTAGGTGATGCGTGGCGATGCGAAGGTTCTGGAACATCTCAATCTGGCGCTCAAGAACGAGCTGACGGCCATCAATCAGTACTTCCTGCATGCGCGCATGCTTGGGAACTGGGGCATGAAGCGTCTGGCCAAGCATGAGTACGATGAGTCCATCGATGAGATGAAGCACGCTGATCGCCTGGTTGAGCGCATCCTGTTTCTCGAGGGGCTTCCCAATCTCCAGGACTTGGGCAAGCTGTTCATTGGCGAGGACGTCAAGGAAGTGCTCGAGTGTGACCTCAAGCGTGAGAAGGAAGCGCACCCGATGTACCAGGCCGCAATTGCGCATTGTGAGACCGTGCGCGATTACGTGACGCGCGAGTTGTTGGTGACGATCCAGAAGAGCGAAGAAGAGCACATTGACTGGATTGAGGAGCAACTGGGCCTGATAGAACGCATGGGCATGCAGAACTATGTGCAGACAGCGACCGGGGAGCTGCCATCGGCGAGTTGAAGTACTTGACCCGTTGACCGCAAGGGCTCCACGCGGAGCCCTTGCCGTTTGTGGTGTGATCAGAAGGGCTTGACTACGACCAGCACGACAACGCCCACCATGATCAGCGCGGGTACCTCGTTGGCGATACGGAAGTACCGCGCGCTATGACGGTTCTGGCCAGCGGCAAAGCCGCGTAGCTTCACCTTCAGCCAACCGTGATAACCGGACACTGCCAGTACCAGCGCTAGCTTTGCGTGCATCCAGCCCATCGACAGGAATCCCGGCGTATAGAGCAGGGTCCAGACTCCGAACACCCAGGTGCCGATCATGGCAATGGTGGTGAGGCCATACAGTCGCTTCTCCATCAGGCAAAAGCGATCGTGTCCTGGGCCGTCCTGAATTTCGGTGTGGTAAACGAACAGGCGTGGCAGATAGAGCAGGCCGGCGAACCAAGAAATCACGAACACGATATGAAGCGCTTTGACCCAGAGCATGGCGGAATCGGTAGTGGGGTGGGTTGGAACCGCTAAACTATACGGCCGTATGGTCTTTCAGCGCACTGCACTCCTCCCATGATTAAAGTTGGCATTGTCGGCGGCACCGGATACACCGGTGCGGAGTTGCTGCGCATTTTCGCGCAGCACGATCAGGCCGAGGTCGTGGTTCTGACCTCAAGGCAGGAGGCCGGCCGTCGAGCCGATGCGCACTTTCCACATCTGCGCGGGTATTGCGGGGATTTATGCTTTTCTGCACCGGAGTCCTCGGCCCTGGCCGACTGCGACGCAGTGTTCTTTGCGACACCGCATGGAACTGCGATGCAGATGGCACCGGCGTTGATGGCGGCCGGCACCCGGGTCATCGATCTTTCTGCAGATTTCCGTCTCAAGGATGCTGCTGTCTTCAAGCGGTGGTACGGCATCGATCACCGGGCGCCCGAGGCTCTGGCCGAAGCGGTTTACGGCCTGCCTGAAGTGCATCGCGAGCGGATTCGCGGCGCCCGGCTAGTGGCCAATCCCGGCTGCTACCCCACGGCCGTACAGCTGGGTCTATTGCCGCTTTTGGAGGCAGATCTGATAGAGCGGCAAGGTTTGATTGCCGACTGCAAGTCGGGGGTTACCGGCGCCGGGCGGGAGGCCAAGATTGGTTCGCTGTTCGCGGAAGTGGCCGATTCATTCAAGGCCTATGCCGTTGGCGGCCATCGGCACTGGCCGGAAATCACCCAGGAACTGCAGGGAGTGGCGGGTGCCGACGTGGGCCTGACCTTTGTGCCGCATCTGACTCCCGCAATTCGCGGCATCCACGCCACGGTCTATGCGCGCTTGAAGTCTGGTGCAGCGCCGGATTTACAGGCTTTGTTTGAACGGCGGTACTCGGCTGAACCGTTCGTCGACGTAGGGCCGTCGGGCGATCACCCCGAAACACGGGGGGTGCGCGGAGCCAATTTGTGCCGAATCGGGGTGCATATGGCGCCCGATCAAAAGACCGTTGTGGTGTTGTCGGTCATCGACAATTTGGTCAAGGGTGCGGCGGGGCAGGCCGTGCAGAATTTCAACCTGATGTTTGGGGTTGACGAGCGTGCCGCGCTTGCCGCGCCCCCGCTGGCGCCCTGAGGGCTGAGATCGATGCAGCCGCGCATTGTTGTCACGCGAAATCGACCCTGGCGTAAGACAACGCTGGTTGTGGGTGGGGCCTGCCTGTTGGCGGTAGCCGCTTGGGCGCTGTTCAGCTACACCCGGGCCGCTACGGTTTCCGGATTCGAAAGCGCCAAGCTGGAGGTTGAGGAGTTGCGCGAGGAGAAGCGCGCGCTGACCCGTGATTTGCGCGCCGCGCGCGAAGAGATTGCCAGACTCAAGGAGCAAGTGGTCTACGTACAGCGCTCCACCGAGATCGATACGCAGGCAAGTGATAGTGTGCGCAGTTCGTTGACCGAGTTGCAGAGCGAGGCGGCGGATCTGCGCGAACAGCTCGCGTTCTATCGTGGGATCGTGGCGCCGGAACAGTCGCGGGCTGGCGTTCGCGTTTACGAATTCAAGTTGCTCCCCGGTACGAATGCGGCAACTTATCGCTACGATTTGGTTCTTATTCAGTCGGTTCGACACGATCGCCGCGTGGCGGGCCGGATCGAAATCGAGTTGATCGGCCGTAGCGGGTCTACGGAGCAGCGCCTGTCCATGGCGGACCTGGCCGTTGACGAGTCACGTAATCTGGTATTTTCTCTGAAGTATTTCGAGGAACTGAGTGGTGAGTTCCGGCTCCCCGGTGGCTTTACGCCGGAGCGGATCGTGGTGACCCTGGTCCCGGCAGCGGAAGGTGCTCCAAAGATTGAGGAGACCTACGAGTGGGCCCGGGCACTCAACGGAGGAGGTGGATGAAGATGTTTGGAAGCAATGGCAGCGGCAAAGGTGGCAGCAACAGCACCGCGACGGTAGATACCTTGATCGGCCGCCAGACTGAGGTCTCGGGTGACGTGCACTTCTCCGGAGGTCTGCATGTCGATGGCAAGATCAAGGGCAAGGTCGTGGCTCAAAGCGATAAGGCGGCTTCTTTGTCCGTTGCCGAAAGCGGGTGTATTGAAGGTGACGTGCGCGTCCCCCATATAGTGCTGAACGGCTCGGTTGTGGGTGATGTCCATGCCTCTGAAAAGGTGATGCTCGCGGCCAAGGCGCGGGTCACTGGCAACGTGTACTACCGCATCATCGAGATGGAAGGCGGCGCGCTGGTCAACGGGCAGTTGGTGCACGAGGCGGCGGATGGTGGCGCCGGCACCCACATTCATCGCGAGAAAAGCGCGGAAGAAGTACGCGACGAGCTGAGTGAAGTCAGGAAAGCGAAGGGATTCACAGCCACTTGAGTAATACGATGGAACATGGGTCTGCTGAGGCTGCCGAATCTGCGATGGTGGTGTTTACCGACGCGGCGGCGGACAAGGTTCGTCAGCTGCTCGATGAAGAAGACGATCGCAACCAGAACTTGCGTGTGTTCGTCAG
>JBFJKG010000193.1:0-4791 GCA_041635075.1 Solimonas sp. | reverse complement strand
CCCGCCGGGCACGAGAGCGGCATATCACCGGATGGCCTGACGTTCTACGCCGCCTCTCCTGGCACGCCAACGCTGACCGCCATCGATATCAGCAACCCTTCAGTCCCCGTGCCCCTGGCGGTGATGCCGTACGCATCACACGGCCTGTCGATCAGCGATGACGGCAATCGCGCCTATCTTGCCGGCATCGGCGTACCCGGGTCGCTCTGCGCATTTGCGGTGACCTGCGACATTCCAGACCCCAACCCCGACCGCGCGCTGATCATTCTGGATGTTTCTGAAATTCAGTCCCGCAAGGCCAACCCGGTCGCGCGTGTAGTGGCGCGACTGACCTGGGACACGATCAGCGTGCCGCAGAACGCGATTCCCTTCACCAATAAGGGCAGGCCCTTCCTGCTGGAGATCGACGAGTTCGGCCGTGCAGGTGCAGTGGGCGCTGCGCGCATCATCGATATTGCCGACGAAACCCAACCCAAGGTGATCTCGGACCTGCGGCTGGAGGTGCACAACCCGGAGCACTTCGCGGAAATCGCAGCCGATCCCGGCAACCAGTTCATCGGTCAGGGGTATGCGGGGCACTACTGCAACATCCCCACGCGTACCGACCCGACCATTGCTGCCTGCAGCATGATTCTCTCGGGCCTGCGCGTGTTCGACATCCGTGACCCGTACAACCCGCGTGAGATTGCCTACTACAACGCGCCGATCAACCCGCGCATCACGCCGTATCTGGTCGCCAGCGGCTACGCGATGTCCAGCCCTTCATTCGTGCCGGAGCGCAAGGAGATCTGGTACACGGACGTCTACAGCGGCTTCTATGCGATCAGGCTGACCAACGACGTCTGGCCCTAGCCTCTTCAAGGCCAGAGCGGCTACAGCAACCAGCGCAAGCCGTCGCGCAGTATCTGGTGGGCGTTCTCGGTGATGTCGTCACCATGCGCCACCAGCACGCGCACGAACGGCAGCTCCAGGATGCGCTCCATCGAGGCGCGTGCCTTCTTGCGGTTCAGATAGGTCAGCCGCAGCAACGGATGCCAGCCCGGGCGGCCGTAGATGCCGCCCAGCTTGAGGTACCAGCGCGTCGGTGCGTGATCACAGTGCGAGAAATTCTCGACCACATCCACCGTGATCAAGGTCTGCGTAGCTGGATGGTAGAACACCGTCTCGCCGAGCAAACTGCCCTCGATGTTGATTGCAACCAGATCCTGCGCCCAGTCCGCATGCGGCCGCTCGCTGAGCACCGCGTCAAACCGCAGATCCTTGCGCTTGCGCTGCAAGGCCAGCGATCCATGCAACTGCGCTGCCGGCCAGGCGTTCATGGCGCTGGCAGCATGCATGTGGTGAAACAGCGCCGGGCATATCACATGCTTCACCGGACCCAGCGCATCCACCTGCGCCTTGAGCGCAGAAGCAATCGGCACCGGTGAATGCAGCAGCAGCCCACCATCGGAAAGGCGCACAACCGTCATCTGCGTGCCCACATGCAAGCCCACAAACGACTGTTCGGCGCGCACGCACCAGATATTCTCAGCGATGGCTCTTAGCTTCATCTCAACCCTTCCGTCGGCACCGAACCATGTGATTGCGGCGAGTACCGCTAGCCTAGCCTAACCGCGGCGCCGGGTTGATCGGCCCGCTGCATGCGGCGGCAAGACGCGAGAGCCCGGCCAACACCCCAGCACGGCCTTCCAGCCTGTTCGCACTTGCATTAACCGGCGCTAGCGCACACCGTGTACGGTTCGCGCCGGTTTTCGGCGCGCAACTGGAGCAACGCGATGGAAGCCCCGTTCAAGGTTGGTGATGTCGTCATGCAACGAGACGGTAGCCAGCGCATGAAAGTATCCAAGATCGAAAAGGAAGAAGGCCGCGTGCGCTGCACCTGGACCCGCGGGCCGGCCAAGCGGACTCAAAGCTTCGCCGTTGACGATCTGACCACCTTGGTAAAGCCGCGCGCGCTGTAGATGCTTGCCGCGCCGGGCTCGCAGCCGTTTAGCCGGGCTCGACTTCCGTAGCCTGCGGCTTTGGCTTGAACGGATCCGGTATGACGCGGGGCGGGAACAGTTCGTCCATCACCGCCTTCGGAATCGACCACGACTCCAGGTCCATACCAGTAGACACCATGATCTTGGCCAGGCCGGCGATGGTGCGATTACCCCCGCGTGTGGCGCAACCGCTGTACTGACGCGCAATCAGCGTTTCAAAACGATCCATCAGCCGCGTCCGATCCTTGTTGATCGCACCGCTGGCCAGCTTGCTGCGCGCCCAGCTTGCCGCCTGCTGCATGTCCTGCTGCGTTGTCACCACACCAATGCCCGGCATCGTGAGCTGGACCATATCGCCATAACGACGAACGCTGCCGCCCCAGAGTGCGGCGGTGTAAAGATCTTTGGGGGATGACATGCGGGTTCTCGGACGAAAGTGCTGGCGGACGGGCCAACATGTCCTGAACCGAACGAGCGGCAAGGCTGGCGGGTGACTGCCGTACCACGGTACGCCCTATCGGGCTCCAACGCGAATCCACCGCAGGGTATGCGGAAGCCCGGTCAGGGCTTGTCGGCGCCGTGTGTCAACGCCGCCGTTTCCGGGCTCAGTGGCTGGCCCGACTTCTTCGGCGCGGTCAACGGCTGCGGCTTGATGCGGTTTCCGTGCATCAAATCACGTCCGGCCTGCAAGCCGCCGGTAACCTGCAACTGCAGACGCTCTGCATCGCGACGCCGCACATCGTCGCCGATGTCTACGGCTTCCTGCTCAGGCACACCGAGCAGACGCAAAGCCTCCACGCCAAATGCGCTGGCCGACTCGAACACCTCACGGATCTGGTAGTCGACATCCGCCCCGATCAGCTTCAACGCATGTTGGCGATCGTAGGCCCGCACCAGCAGCCGCGCGTGAGGAAACTCATGCTTCACCAGCTCGACAATTCTCAGTGACGCCGCTTCATCGCGGATACACACAGCAATGGCCTGTGCCTGCTGTGCACCTGAGGCCCGCAGCACGTCCAGACGCGTGCCATCTCCGTAGTAGACCTTGAACCCGAAATCAGCCGCACTGCGGATCATGTCAGTGCCGGTATCGATGATCGAAACTTCAATGCCGCGCGCCAGCAATGCCTGACTGGCCACCTGACCAAACCGACCGAAGCCGATCATCAGCACCTTGCCGTTGAGATCTTCCGCCTTGTCCACTCCCTCCATCGACGGCACCGCCCGCGGCAGCAGCCAGCGCAGTGAGAACACCCGCAGCGGCGTCAGCGCCATCGAGAGAATGACAATGGCCGCGAGGATGGCGTGCGTGGCTGTATCGAATATTCCAGAGGCGGCGGCGGCCGCATACAGCACGAATGCAAACTCGCCGCCTTCACCCAGCAGGGCTGCGCGTTGCAGCGCCTCCGCATGTGCAGTTCCGATCACACGCGCTACCACGTATACGCCCAGACACTTGAGCGACATGAACGCGAGGACCCCCGCCACCACCTGCGGCCAGTACTTGATGAACACCGCGAGATCCAGCGACATGCCCACGCTCAGAAAGAACAGGCCGAGCAGGATGCCGCGAAAGGGCTCGATGTCGGCCTCCAGCTGATGCCGGAACGTGGACTCGGACAGCAGCACACCGGCCAGAAACGCGCCCATGGCCATCGACAAGCCGCCGAACTGCATCAGCAGCGCAGCCCCCAGCACCACGAGCAAGGCCGCCGCCGTCATCACCTCACGCGCCTTCGAATTCGCCAGTAGCCGGAACATCGGGTTCAACAGCCAGCGGCCCACCAGCACCAAGCCCGCAATCGACGCGATCCCGATGCCGATGGATACCCAGCGCTCGCCACTGGTGGACGCAGCGCCGGGCGAGAGAAACGCGATGAACGCGAGCAGGGGCACGATGGCCAGGTCCTCGAACAAAAGGATCGACACCACGCGCTGCCCCAGTGGGGTTGAGGTTTCTCCCCGCTCATCCAGCAACTGCATGACGATGGCCGTGGATGACAGCGTGAACCCCATCGCCGCCACAAACGCCACCGCCGGCGCCAAGCCCGCCAGCAAGGCGGTTCCGATCAGCAGACTGCCAACCAGCACAACCTGCGCAGTGCCTAGGCCAAAGATCTCGCGGCGCAACCCCCACAGACGCGTGGGTTGCATCTCAAGGCCAATCACGAACAGGAACATCACCACGCCCAGTTCAGCGACGTGAAGTATCGCCTGCGGATCGCTGAACAGCCCCAAGCCGAACGGGCCTATGGCCAGACCCGCAGCCAGATAGCCGAGTACCGAGCCAAGGCCCAGGTGCCGGAAGATCGGCACCGCGATCACGCCGGAAGCCAACAAGGCGACAACCTTGACGAGTTCGCTGCCGGCTTCGGCTTCTGCCGCCATCCCGCCCCTCCGCTGTGTGTCCCGCCGGTTGCGGTGACCGGGTGGAGTTTATCGTGATCGCGCAGCCGCGCGGTGCGCTCTTCAGTTGCGGGACGCCAGTCGATCTTGCCGAAGCAGCGACCTCAGGCTGGGGTACTATTTCCGCTCTATCTGATCGCTCAGACGAGCGCGGGTGACGCGATATGACTGGCTACTACAGTGCGCAACTGGTTGCCCTTTCCCTGATCGTAGCGATCTTCGCATCCTTCACCGCGCTCCAGCTGGCGGGGCGTGTGAGCCAGAATCAAGGTGGAAGGTCCTGGGCCTGGCTGATCGGCGGAGCGTTCGCCCTGGGAAGCGGCATCTGGTCGATGCACTTCATCGGCATGCTCGCGTTTCGCCTGCCAATCGCGATGGCATACGATGCCGCGATCACGGCGCT
>JBFJKG010000192.1:0-4830 GCA_041635075.1 Solimonas sp. | reverse complement strand
TACACCGCCATCCGTCAAGGCGCGCCGTATGACCTGCTGCTGGCGGCGGACAGTGAGCGACCGCAACGGCTGGTCGCTGAAGGCGAGGCCGTAGCAGACAGCCGCTGCACCTACGCCGTCGGCCGACTCGTACTGTGGAGCGCCGAGCGCGGGCGCATCGGGCCGGACCCGGTCATGGCCCTGGCCAACCCGGCACTGCGCCATCTGGCGATCGCCAACCCCGATGTTGCGCCCTATGGTGCGGCGGCCCGCGAAGTCCTGAAGCATTTCGGGCTCTGGCAGGCCCTGAGCCCGCGCCTGGTGCAGGGCATGGACATCGGACAGACCTACCAGATGGTGGCGACCGGCAATGCCGAACTCGGCCTTGTCGCAGAGTCGGCACTGGTGGACGACACCCGCCGGGGCAGCCGCTGGGACGTGCCGCCAGCCTTTCATGCGCCGCTGAATCAGGATGCCGTGCTGCTGCGGCGCGGTGCCAACAATCCAGCGGCGTTGGCGTTCCTGCATTACCTCGGCGGGTCATCGGCGCGGCAGCGCATCGAAGCGCTGGGCTATGCGCGCGCCGCGACTGGCGCCTGCGGCAGTGCCTGAAACACGATGAATGACTACGGTCCGCTCTGGCTCACTCTCAAGCTGGCAGCCGCAGCGGTGTTGCTGCTGCTGGTGATCGGCACGCCGCTGGCATGGTGGCTGGCGCATGGGCGCACACGTCTGCGTTTGCTGTTTGAAGCAGCGGTAGCGCTGCCGCTGGTGTTGCCGCCGACCATCCTCGGCTTCTACCTGCTGTTGATGATGAGCCCCAAGAGTCCGGTCGGTGGCTGGTGGCTGCAGCATACGGGCCACACCTTGACGTTCTCGTTTACCGGGCTGGTCATCGCGTCAGTGCTGTACTCGTTGCCGTTTGTGGTGCAGCCGCTGCAAACCGCGTTTGAAGCAATCGGCCGGCGTCCGCTGGAAGCCGCCTGGACCCTAGGCGCCTCGCGACTGGACGCCTTCTTCACCATCGCCGCGCCGCTGGCGCTGCGCGGTTTTGCCACGGCAGTAGTGCTCGGCTTCGCACACACGCTCGGAGAGTTCGGCGTAGTGCTGATGGTGGGGGGCAGCATTCCCGGCGAGACGCGGGTGGTCTCGGTCGCGATCTTCGAGGCCGTAGAGCGCCTCGACTACGCCACCGCACACACGCTGTCGCTGAGCCTGCTGGCGTTTTCCTACTGCGTGGTGCTGTTCGTATACGCACTCAACCGGCGTTTTCCGCGGGTGTTGCCGTGAGCGGGACTGCCGTGGCCGGTTGCACGCTAAGGCTGGACTGCGAATTGCGGCTGGGCAGCTTTGCGCTGTTGGCGCAGGGTGATCTGCGCTGGCACGGCATGCTTGGCCTGTGTGGCCCATCCGGCAGCGGCAAGAGCAGCTTGCTGCGGGTGCTCGCGGGTCTTGAGCCGCAAGCGGCAGGCCGCGTCGAGCTGAACGGCGAATGCCTGCAGGATTCTGCGCACAAGGTCAGCGTGGCGCCGCATCGGCGACGCGTTGCATGCGTGTTTCAGGACGCTCGCCTGTTCCCGCACCTCAGCGTGGCCGGCAATCTGCGCTATGCCCTGCGGCGCGCGCAGGCGCCCGCACCGAGCTTTGAAGCCGTGGTTACACAGCTACAGCTGCAGCCCTTGCTTGAACGCGGGGTAGACGCCCTCTCCGGCGGCGAAACCCAGCGCGTGGCGCTGGCGCGCGCCTTGCTCAGCGCGCCGCGGCTGCTGCTGCTGGACGAGCCGGTCAGTGCGCTGGACCCGCAACAACGCGAGGCGGTGCTGAGCGCACTGGAACGGCTGCGCGACAGCGGCGGCCCACCAATGATTTATGTCAGTCACGCATCCACCGAAATTGCGCGGCTGGCGCAGCGCACGCTGTATATCGCCGAAGGCCGGCTGGCGACGGCTGGCGCAGGTCCGTCGGCCGAGTCCTCTGCGCTGGGGCTGTGCACATGACACCGGTCGCGGAGGCGCTGCAACGCGTACTGGATGCCGTCACCCCGCTGGGAACCGAACGCGTACCGCTGGCGCAGGCGCCGGGTCGCGTGCTGGCCGCAGCGGCCCGCAGCGTCCACGCCCTGCCGTTGTTCACGCAAAGTGCGGTCGATGGCTACGCCGTGCGCCATGCCGACATCTGCGCCGCACCCTGTGAGCTGCCACTGGTGCAGCACATCGCGGCCGCTGCACAGGCGCAGCCCCCGCTGCTGGCACCGGGAACCGCCGCCCGCATTCTGACCGGCGCGATGTTGCCGCTGGGCGCGGACACGGTGCTGCGACAAGAGCGCTGCGAGCGCGCTGCGACCCACGTGCGCGCACTGGAAACCGTGCCGCTTGGCACCGACATCCGTCATGAGGGCGAGGAGATTGCAGCGGGTGCCGAGGTAGCAGCGGTGGGCGCCCGACTGACGCCAGGGCTGATCGGTGCGCTGGCGATGGCGGGCGTCGCCGAGGTCTGCGTGTATCGACGGCCACGCATCACTGTGCTGGTGGGTGGAGATGAGGTATGCGCAGTGGACGCGCCGCGCGCGCTGGGCCAGATACCGGATGCCAACGGCCCGATGGTAGCGGCCTGGCTGCAAGGCGAGGGCACGCCTCCTCAGCGCCTGCTGCATCTGCCGGATGATCCCGACCTCGTGCAACGCGCACTGGCCGCGGCATTTGCCGATAGCGATGTGGTCATCACCACCGGCGGCGTGTCCGTTGGCGACCACGACTACATCCCGGCCAGCGCGGAAGCTGCAGGGGCAACGCGCCTGCTGTGGAAGCTGGCGCAGAAGCCGGGCATGCCGCTGTATGTGGCACGCCACGGCACCTGCCTGCTGTTCGGTCTGCCCGGCAATCCGGCGTCGGTGCTGACCAATCTGCTGGTATATGTGGGTAACGCGCTGTCCGCACTGCAGGGGCTTGACCCTTTGCAGCGCTGGCGCCGCGGTCAGCTGGCGGCTCCGGTAAAGCGTGACACCAGCAAAACCCTGTGGTTGCGCATGGCCGTGGAGTACAACGCGCTCGGTGCGCCGCGTCTGCTGGCGCTGCGCGGACAAGCGTCCCACATGCTCGGCAACCTGGCGCAGGCACAGGCGCTGGTGGAAGTGCCGCCCGTCGAGGGTGACGACCGCGTGCGCTGGCTGCCGCTCTAGCGCAGCGACGCTTTCAGCCGAGCCAGTTCTCCAGCAGCTTGAGCATCAGCCGGTTGTTGCTGGCAAAGCCATCCAGATCAGCGAGTATCGTCTCGGCATCTTGCACATAGGCCGACGCGTCTGGTCGCTCTTGCGCAAACCATTCGCGGGCGTTGGCCGCCGTGACTTCCAGATGAAACTGGATACCCACGCAATGCGGCGGCAGTTCCAGCGCCTGGTGCGCGCAGGCAGCGCTGGCCATCAGGTTGTGCGCGCCGGTCGGGATCGAGAACGTGTCGCCGTGCCAGTGGAAGCCGGTGAAGCGCTCGGGAAAGTCCTTGAAGTGGCGCGATTTCCGCCCCTTGTCGTTGAGTGTGATCTCGAACCACCCGATCTCGGTATGCGCGTTGCGCGTGACGCTGCCGCCCAGCGCCGCCGCCAGCAACTGCGAGCCGAGGCAGATGCCGAGGACGCGCTTGCCCTGATCGGCAGCTGCGCGGATCAGCTCGGTTTCGGCACGCAGCCAGGGATGGGCGTGATGTTCGTAGATGTTCATGGGGCCGCCCATGACGATCAGCGCATCGAAGCTCGCCAGCTCCGGCAGCGGCTCCCCGGCATACAGCCGCGTGCGGCCGACGCGATCCCCGCGCTGCGCCAGTGCCGGCGCGATGCAACCCAGATCCTCGAACGCAACGTGCTGCAGCCAATGAATACGCACGCGTCTGCTCCCGGGAGTGCGGCGTTACCGACTCTTGAACTCCAGCGCCGCCGAGTTGATGCAATAGCGCAAGCCGGTGGGCAGCGGCCCGTCTTCGAACACGTGGCCCAGATGCGCGTCACAGCGCGCACAGCGCACCTCGGTGCGGCGCATGCCGTGACTGTTGTCGCTCAGGGCCACGATATGAGCGTTGACCGTCGGGTCGTAGAAGCTGGGCCAGCCGGTGCGCGAGTTGAACTTGGTTGCAGAATCGAACAGCGGCAGGTCACAGCAGACGCAATGGAACACACCGTCGCGATGATCGTCCCAGAGCTGGCCGGTAAATGCGCATTCGGTGCCACCCTCGCGAGTGATCTGGTATTGCTCCGGCGTCAGCTGCGCGCGCCATTCGGCCTCGGTTTTGACGATCTTTTCCATGTCATGCCTCTGCAATCGGGGGCACCTAGTTTAGAACGTGCCCGCGCTTCGCAGTCCCCTGGGATTTCCCCGCCCCGGCGTCAGCCGGGTTTTTCTTGGGCGCTAGACTATGCAGCCCACGTGGGGGCTCAGGAATCGGGGTGGCGCATGATGGTTGCATTGTCTGTGGCAGCAGCGGCTTCGGCAGTACTGGCCATCATCGCCGACTGGAACGAGGCCAAGCCCAAGGCGTTCTTCGTGCTCAAACCCTTGACCACGATCCTGATTGCCGGCCTTGCCCTGCAGGCCCCGGACAGCAGCTACCGCACGCTGCTGCTGGCGGGACTGGCGTTGTCGCTGATGGGTGATATCGCCTTGATGTTCGGCTCCACCGCCGCCTTCATCACCGGCCTGTCCAGCTTTCTGGTTGCGCACCTGCTGTTCATGGTCGCGTTTCTGGATGGGCTGACAGCACCGCAGATGCCGGCATTTGCGTGGATCTTCCCGGTCTGGGGCATCGCCTTCGCCGCTCTGCTGCTTCCGAAGGCGGGCGCCCTCAAACTGCCGGTGCTGGTGTATG
>JBFJKG010000191.1:0-4839 GCA_041635075.1 Solimonas sp. | reverse complement strand
ATGGCGCGGCCACTGAGTGTTCGGCCAGCCGGTCAAGGTCCAGTTCGCCCAATTCGCGGTTGGAATACAGGGCCCCCGCTTCAAATGCAACGCCGGTGGTGAACAGCTCGGCCAACCCCAGCAGCAGGCCGCGCAGGCCCTGGTTGCCGGCGTCCAGCGCAATGGCCTGAGCCTCTCGTCCCGCAAGAATCTGCCGTGTCAGGCCAGTGCAGATGCCGCGGGGCCCGAGTTCAAGAAACACGCGCACACCGGCTGCATACATGGCCTCGATTTCGGCCACGAACTCGACACTCGATAGCAGGTGCTCATCGAGTTGCGCCTGCATTTCGTCAGCTGCTGATGGATAGGGCCGGCCACTGGCATTGGCGTAAACCGGATACCGCGCCGGCGCAAATCGGGTGGCGCGGATGGCCCGGCTAAGGGGGGTCTTGGCAGGCGCCACCAGTTCGGTGTGGAAAGCGCCGGAAACCGGCAGCGGCACTGCGCGCAGACCCGCCTCTTCAAGCGCCGCCAGTGCGCGCTCCAGCTCCGCCTTGGGCCCGGAGATGACGCATTGCTCCGGTGCATTGTGATTGGCGACGCGGACACCGGCGTACTCAGCCAGTAGCGGCGTCAGTACCTCGCGCCGGCACTGCACGGCGGCCATGCCGCCGGGGACGGAAAGATGCGTGGCCTCGGCCATTGCGTGACCGCGCGCAGCCGATAGCCGCAGAAAATCCGCAGCATCGATCACGCCGGCAGCCATCAGCGCCGAGTATTCGCCGTAGCTGTGGCCGGCGGTGGCAATCGCCTCCAGCCCCAGTCGCTCGGCGAGACGCAGGTAGCCGAGTGACAATGTGCCGATCGCCGGCTGTGCGTAGCGGGTATCCGTGATCGCCAATGCCTGCTGGCGCTCGGTCTCTGCGTCGAACGCAGCGGGTGGGTACATGCGCGCGCTCAGCCGTTCCGGCAACGCGTCACGCAGGGTGCGCTCGGCAAACTCCAAGGCCGAGCGCAGGTCATCGAGATAGGTTGCGGCCTCGCGTCCCATGTTGACGTGCTGCGCCCCTTGGCCGGGGAACAGAAACGCGAGTGGCGGCGCTTGCGTCGGCGTCGCCCGGTTGAAACGGATATGCGGCGGCAGGGGGGTGGCGGGGCTGTTCAGATGCGCCAGCACCGCGTCCAGGTCGCCGGCCAGAGCCGTCAAATCCGCGGCGACGATCGCCAGCGAAAGCGATTGCCCGCGCCGGAGGTCGGCCTGGCGTGCGAGCGCCTGCGCCAGCTCGCCGGCTTGCAGCGCGGTATCTGGCTGCAGGGCTGTGCGTAACCTGGTCAGCTCGCGCGTGAGCTGGGTATCGTCATTGGCACGGAACAGGAACAGCTCGGTGGGCCAGCGCCGTGCGCCGACGGGTGCGTGGCTGTCCGCATACTCTTCGAGCACCGCGTGAAAGTTGGTGCCGCCGAACCCGAAGGCCGAGGCAGCGCCGCGGCGCGGATGGTCGGCAGGTGCCAGCCAGGGACGCGCATCCTTGAGCAGATAGATCGGTGCTGCGGGATCCGCGAGCACGTCGATCGGCTTGCTGACGCCAAAATGGCCGGGTAGCACGCGATGGTAGAGCGACAACGCAATCTTGATCAGGCCCGCTGCACCAGCGGCCGCCTTGGTGTGGCCCAGCAGCGTCTTGACCGAGCCGATGGCCGCGGTGTCGGGTGAGGCGCCGGCGTCCAGCAGCGCGCGCGCCACGGTTTGCGCCTCGGTGCGGTCACCCACCGGCGTGCCAGTGCCGTGCGCTTCGACCAGATCCAGCGTGGCCGGCGAGAAGCCGGCCTTGCGGTAGGCGCGTTGCAAGGCGCGCACTTGCCCTTCGGTGCGCGGTGCGGTCAGACCCAGCGCTTTGCCGTCGGAAGAGCCAGCCGTTGATTTGATCACCGCATAGATGCGGTCACCATCACGCTCGGCGTCCGCCAGGCGCTTGAGCGCGACCATTGCCACACCCTCGGAGATGGCGATGCCGTCAGCGTCCTGATCGAAGGTGCGCGGTTGTCCGCTGGCGGACAGCGCCTGCGTTTTCGCAAACGCGGTGAATGCATAGGCCGACTGGGTCGTATCAAAGCCGCCGGCCAGCACGAAGTTGCTGCGCCCGGTCTCAAGCTCATGCACGGCCAGCCCGATAGCGGCCAGCGACGAACCGCAGGCTGCGTCCACGGTGTAGTTGACGCCGCCGAAGTCGAGCCGGTTGGCCACGCGGCCAGCGGCGACGTTCAGCAGGGTCCCGGCAAAGGATTCCTCGGTCCATTCCGGCAAGCGGTCCCAGACTTCAGGCGAGGGGTTCTCGACGAAGCGCGGCAGCTCTGCGCGCATTGCGTACTGCTGACCCAGATCGCCGGCGCCGCCGCCGGCACCGAGGATCACCGAGCTGTTCTCGCGGTCAAAGCCGCCGTCGCTGTAGCCGGCATCGGCCAGGGTGCGCGCGGCCGTTTCCAGCGTCAGCAGCTGCAGCGGATCAATGGACTTCATCGAGTTCGGCGGGATGCCGAACTTCAGCGGGTCAAACGGAATCTCGTCGAGGAAGCCGCCCCACTTGGAGTAGACCTTGTCGCGCGCCTTCGGGTCCGGGTCGTAGATCAGTGCCGAATCCCAGCGGTCTCCGGGCGCCTCCCGTAGCACGGGCGTCTGCCGCAGGATCAGCTGCCAATAGTCGTCAGCGCTGTTGGCCTTGGGCAAGGTCAAGCCGATACCGACGATGGCGATGTCGGCAGGCTGAGTGTCCGGGGCCGACGAGGCGCGCCCGGTCAGTTGCGCTTCGAGCAGTTGCTGTGCGCCGACGCAGACGTCCTCGTGCAGCTCGGCAACGCTTACGACCTGATCGCGCAGGGTGGCAACCTGACCGATCATGTACATGCCGTCGCTGCGTTGCCGTTCCGGTGCGACCACCACGACCTTGCCGTCGGCGTCGCGGTCCAGGCCCTTGGAAGCGATGCGCAGACGACCGAGATTGAGATCCTCCAGTGCGTCGCGGATATCCTCGGCGCTGCGCCCTTCGCGGATCAGACGACGGCGGGTATCGTAGAAGTCGCGCGCAAACGGCGTGTCGACACAGCGTGACGCGTGTCCGGGTCCGGACTCCAGGTTGAGCGTGTGTGCGCAGGCCAGCGCCTCATCCTGGAAGCCCTGGACGATGGCTCCGGAGGAGACGATCTCGCGGGTGAACAGGTAGGCCGTGCCCATCAGGCACCCGACTCTGATGCCGCGCTGGGCTAAAGGCGCTGCCATCACCGCGACCATCGCGGCGGACAGTGCATTGTGAATGCCGCCGGCAAACAGGACGTGAACCTGCTGTTCCTGGCCCTTGGGAATATCGGCCAGCAGCACTTCGATCATCTGCTCCCACAATGGGAAGCTGGCAATGGGCCCTACGTGTCCGCCGCACTCGCGACCCTCGAATACGAAGCGGCGCGCGCCTTGCTCCAGATACAGCTTGAGCAGGGCCGGGGCTGGCGCGTGGATGTAAGTGGGTATACCGCGTTGCTCGAACTCCGCAGCCTGATCCGGACGCCCCCCTGCAATCAGTGCGTAACTCGGCTTGCACGCCCAGATTTCTGCGCACTGCTCCTCGCGCAACGACTGCGGGATGAAGCCGAGCATGCCGACGCCCCAGGGTCGATCGCCGAGCCGGCTGCGCGTTTGCTGCAGCATCTCGCGCAGCTGTGGGCCGCGCATCAACGCCAAGGCCAGAAAGGGCAGTGCCCCCTCCTCGCTGACGGCAGCGGCAAACGCCGGAGAATCCGAGACGCGCGTCATCGGCCCCTGCGCCAGCGGATAGCGCAGTCCATGTGACTGCGCCAGCGGACTGGCGGGCGCCATCAGCCCTTGCTTGGCGGCGCTGTCGATCTGCTGCCGAGACGCCCGGCGGACCGCCTGCAGCAGGCGGCCGACGCTGCGAAACTGTCGGCGATAGCCGGCGGCCAGCCCGATGCCCTGACCCAGCGGCAGCAGGCTGTCTGCGTGCCAGCCGATGCGGGCATTGAGTTGCTGTGCCCAGGCCGTTAGGTCCAGCCCACCGCCTTCGGCCAAGCGGGTTTCGCTTTCAGTGAGCTTGAGTGCTGCGCTGGCCGGGCGCGCGTAGACGCGACAACTGCGACCCAGCAGTTCACCGTAGGGTCGGCACTCGGCGCCGTTGAGGCGGGCCAGCTCGGCTTGCAGTGCTGCGGGTAGTGGTGACTCGGCCATCAGCAGCAGGGCGTCGTCCAGAATCACGCCGGCGGCGCCGGCGCAGCGGCAGGCCGCAGCCGAGCGCAGGCCGATGCCACCGCGCACATACAGCGGTGTGCCGAGTCGAGGTGCGAGCTTCTGCAGCAGGATGTAGCTGCTGTCTTCGCCGACCCAGCCTCCGGTTTCGTGACCGCAGGCAACGAGGCCATCGAAATGCGGCTCCAGCAGCTTCGCGGATTCAAGATCCGTGACTTCGGCCAGCCAGTGATCGCCAGGACGGTTGGCCAGGGATGTGCGCAGTTCGCGCAAGGCCAGTGCGTCACCGCTCAGCACCAGTGTCAGCGGGCGGTTGCCGGCCCGTTCCAGCAGTACGCGCGCCAGCTCGGCGCGGGCGGGGCTGAGGCGCAGGCCGATGGGCCCGGTGGTGCTGTCCAGCAATCCTGCGAAATTGCGCAGTGCGCTGCCGCCGTCGACGGTGAATTCGAGGTCGAGCAGGCCGGTGGCGCCCGAGCGCGCCAGCGCCAGCGCGATGCCCGGATGCGCCAGATCCGCGGGCATGATTCCCAGTAGCTTGAAGCTGTTCACGTCACCGCACTCCTGTCCCGCGTCGGGCCCCCACCCTACGCGACGATAGATTTATTGTTTCT
>JBFJKG010000190.1:0-4843 GCA_041635075.1 Solimonas sp. | reverse complement strand
GAAGCCACCTGGGTCAAGTTCAAGACCTTTGGATTTACAGGGCTGATGTTCGTGTTTCTGCTTGCGCACGCACCGTTCCTCAAGGACCACCTGCCCAAGGAGGATTGATGCTGTACATGATCCTTGGCAACGACCACGCAGACGCCCTGCCGCTGCGCCGCGCTACGCGCCCGGCCCACCTGGAATACCTCAAGGCTCTGCAATCGCAGGGGCGGCTACTGCTGGCGGGTCCGCGCCCACGCGTGGATGCGACCGATGCCGGGGCCGCCGGCTTTCATGGCAGCCTGATCGTCGCCGAGTTTCCGGATCTGGCCGCGGCCCAGGCCTGGGCCAGCCACGACCCCTATGTGTTGGCCGGCGTGTTCAGCCAAGTCACGGTACAAGCCTTCGTCAAGGTGATGCCGGCGTGACCCGCATCGAGGTCATTCGCAGTACGCTGGCCGCCGCTTTCGCGCCAACACACCTTGAACTGGTGGATGAAAGTCATCTGCACGCCGGTCATGCAGGTGCCATCAGTGGTCGCGGGCACTTTCGCGTGGAGATAGTCAGCGCCGCCTTCAATGGACTGGGCCTGTTGGCGCGACACCGCGCGGTTTACGCTGCGCTGGGAACGTTGATGGCGACCGAGATTCACGCACTGTCGATCCGCGCGCTGACGCCGGAAGAAGTCGACACGCCGCCCTCGGGGTCACCCTCCGCTTAAGGCCCGTCCGCTTCGGACGTCGGTACTGGGGCCGCTGCCGGCTGCGCCGGCAGGCCGCGCACCCAGACGTCGCGTTGCGGGAACGGAATGTCGATGCCGGCCTTGCGAAATGCGGCGTCAATCGCGAAACGCAGATCACTGGCCACCGCGAGCCGCTTGGTGCTCTCGAACACATAGGCGCGCAGCTCAAAGTTCAGCGAGCTGTCGCCAAAATCAACGAATAGCACACTGGGATCACCCAGATCCCGCACCTGCCCTTCACGAATCACTCCAGGGTGCCCGAGCGCGACTTCGAGCAAGGTTCTCCGCACCAGTTCGGTGTCGCTACCGTAGGCAACGCCGATCGGGATCGTGATGCGGCCGTACTGATCGCGCAGATTGAGGTTACGGAGGTGACTGTTGAGCAGGTCCGAATTCGGGACGATGATGGTTTCGCGGTCCCAGCTTTCGATTTCAGTGGAGCGTATGCGGATCTTGCGGACAAAGCCCTGAGTCTGGCCGACAAACACGTAATCACCCGAGCGCACCGGCCGCTCGAACATCAATATCAGCCCCGAAACAAAGTTGTTAACGATTGTCTGCAGGCCAAATCCAACACCGACCGACAGCGCACCGGCGACGATAGCCAGCTTGGTGAAATCCAGACCCGCCGACGACAGGCCGATGATCGCGGCAATGATGAAGGTGGCGTACCCAAACAGCGTGCCGACCGCCTCGCGCGTACTGTGCTCGATACCGGCGAGCGTCAGCCAGTCGTACTCGATTTTTTTCTTCAGCCAACGGGTAAAAGTAAACAGCACCATGAACGCCAGCAACCCGAACAGCAGCTTGCCAGGCACTACGGTGACGCTTCCCACTGTCAACCCGTGGGAGAACAGCGCACTGACTAGACCCCGGCCCTCGTCGTGCAGGCCCCAGATACGCAGCAGCAGATAGGCCACCAGTGGCCATACCAGCAGATGCAGGCTGAGCAGCCACCATCGCAACTCGCCGATGCGCTTGCCCGGCGCCACGCCCAGTCGCAGTCGCAGTCGCCGCTGCCAGGCATATCGACCGTCATTCAGCGTGCGCACCAGATAGTGCAGCACCAGCATCGACCCGCACACCGTGCCCAGGATCACGCCGCTCCAGCGCAGCGGATTGGCGCCGAGCACGTCCATCAGTTGATCAAAGCTCAACAGCAGATTCATGGTGAGTCGCCCGGGCCCTGCGCCAGATTCAGCAGCGCATCGTAATCGAGGATGGTGATGCCCAGCTTCTGCGCCTTGGCCAGCTTGGACCCCGCGTCGGCTCCCGCGACCAGATAATCCGTTTTAGCCGACACCGAGCCGCTGACCTTGCCGCCAGCCGCGACTATCGTCTCCGCGGCCTGATCGCGAGTAACCGGTAAGGTTCCGGTGATCACCAGCGTTTTGCCAAGCAACGGCCCGCGACGCTCGATCGGCGCCTGCTGCGGCCAGTTCACGCCCGCATCGCGCAACGCTTGCACCACTGCCAGATTGCCGGGCTCAATGAAGAAATGGCTGACATGGGCCGCGACGATCGGGCCGACATCCTGTACCGCTCGCAGTTGCGGACAACGCTCCTTGTCCTTCTCCGCATGTGCAGTGGGCGCATCTGCCCTGGCTGCCGCCAGCAACGCCTCCAGTGTGCCGAAATGCGCAGCCAACTCACGTGCAGTAGCCTCGCCAACATCGCGGATGCCCAGCGCGTACAGAAAGCGCGCCAGCGTGGTTGTCTTGCTGTTCTCAATCGCAGCAACCAGATTCCGCGCCGATTTCTCACCCATGCGCTCAAGATCGGACAGCGCATCTGGCTGCAAGGCATAGATATCGGCGGCCGTTCGCACCTGTCCCTGCTCGATCAACTGCGTCAGCAGCTTCTCGCCCAGGCCCTCAATATCCATGGCACGGCGCGATACGAAATGCATCAGCGCACCATGCAACTGTGCCTGGCATGACAAGCCGTTGGTACAGCGCGCGACCGCCTCCCCTTCCTCGCGCTCGACGCGACCGCCGCAGACAGGGCAGGCGGTCGGCAGCACGACCGTACGGGTATCCACCGGACGCTTGGCCAGCACCACCTCCTTGACTTCGGGAATGACATCGCCGGCGCGCCTGACAATCACGGCATCGCCGATGCGGATGTCCTTGCGGGCCACCTCATCCATGTTGTGCAAGGTGGCATTGGACACGGTAGCCCCGCCCACAAATACCGGCTTCAGGCGTGCCACCGGCGTGACTGCACCCGTGCGTCCAACCTGAAACTCGACATTCTCAAGCAGGGTTTCGGCTTCCTCGGCCGCAAACTTGTACGCACAGGCCCAGCGCGGCTCGCGCGCCACAGTACCGAGCTCCTCGCGACCCGCCAGATCATCGAGCTTGAACACCACGCCGTCGATATCAAACGGCAACCGGGCCCGGCAGGCCGCCATCTTCTCGAAGTACCGCAAGCAGCCGCTGGCTCCGTCTACCGTCTCGATCAGATCGGACACCGGAAACCCCCAGCGCGCCAGAATCCGCAGGACATGGGAATGCAAAGCTGGCGTCGCCCAGCCCTCGCTGTAACCGACCCCATAGGCGTAGAACGCCAGCGGCCGCTGCGCCGTGACCCGCGAATCGAGCTGGCGCAGGCTGCCCGCAGCGGCGTTGCGCGGATTGACCGGCGGCTTTTCTCCCTTGGCGACCGCCTCCTCGCACCAGCGGCGAAAGCCGGCCAGCGGCAGAAACACCTCACCGCGGACATCAATGCGGCGAGGAATGTCGTCGCCATGCAAGCGCAGCGGGATCTGACGCAGGGTGCGCAAGTTGGCGGTAATGTCTTCGCCGGTCTGCCCGTCACCTCGCGTGGCGCCCTGCACCAGCACGCCGCGCTCGTAGGTCAGCGACACCGCCAGACCGTCCAGCTTGGGCTCGGCAGTGTACTGAACCGGATTCCGCGCCAGCGTCTCGGTCACGCGGCGGTCGAAATCACGCAGCTCCTCCTCGGTGTTGGCCTTGCGCAACGACAGCATTGGCTGCGGATGGCTGACCGCCACGAAGTCTGGCAACGCGGCGCCGCCCACGCGCTGCGTCGGCGAGTCGGCGCTCAACAGCTCGGGATAGGTGGCCTCCAGTGTCTGCAGCTCGGCAAACAGCGCGTCGTATTCGGCGTCCGCTATCAGCGGCGCATCAAGTACGTAGTACTGCCGATCATGCTGCTGCAGCTGCTGCCGCAGTTTGGCCGCGCGCTGGACTGCAGCAGGGGGTGCACTCACTGGTGCTCAAAGACCATTCCGACGCGCCCAGGTCTCTACCTCAGTGGCCAGCACCCGCTGTGCATCGGCATTGAAGGACAGACGCGACTCGTCAAATACTTCGGCATTGAGCTGTGCAGCCAGCTCACGCGCGGTGTGGATCATGTCCTGCAGCGCAACCTTCGGATGCGTAGGCCCGGGCAGCACCATGAACAAGCTCAGACCAGGGGTCGAGAACTGCGCATCGGCTGGATCAAGGATGCCGGGCTTGACCAGACTGGCCACGGAAAACACGGCCTTGCCGCCTTCCAGCCGGTGGTAGATCTTGCGATCACCGAAGGTCAGCCCCTGCGAAGCCAGCGCAGCATGTATTTTCGGCCCGAAGATCGCGGTGCCCTCGCGTTCGGCGATCAACAGCGTGACGATCTTCTCCTCGATCACCTTCTTGGGCGGCTGGGCCGCGTCGGCGCGCGCTGGCTGCGGACGCGAAGGCAGCAGGGCCTGGGGATCTCCCTCACCGATACTCGGGGCCATGCGCTTGCGTGGCTTGCCGACTCCGAATTCGTCGAACTCGCTGCCGCCACGCGAGAACATGTCCATCTGGTCCTTGGCCGGCACGCCCTTCTGCACTGGAAGCGCGCTACCCGCACCCGCTACGCCTCCGGCTGACGGCGGTTCCCATTGCTTAAGGCTCCGGGCATCACGCCGACTGATCCAGTAAATCGCAATGACCGCTGCGGCGCCCAATACCAGAAGCGCCCACTGCAAGGGACTCATTCTTTGGCCTCGGTTTGACTGGCCAGCTCAACCGCCTTGGCGATGTCCACAGACACCAGGCGCGACACGCCGGGTTCCTGCATGGTCACGCCGTGTAGCTGTTGCGCCAGCTCCATCGTGATCTTGTT
>JBFJKG010000189.1:0-4853 GCA_041635075.1 Solimonas sp. | reverse complement strand
GCAATACAAAGCGCTTGAATTCAAAGGCCGCATGCTCTCGCTCACGCGAGTGCGCGTGCTGGACCCCAACCTGACCGCCATCAGCGCGCAGTTGCACGACTTCGCGCGGCAGATGCCGTCTGCGGTGCAGGGCATGCCGGTCATCCTGGAAGCTGATGCGCCGATGGAGCTCGGTGGTCTGATCTCGGCGCTCCGCGAGGTTGGGATGCAACCGGTGGGCGTTGCCGATGGCCCACTCAATGACTCCGGTCGTTCCTGGGGGTTGGCCGTCCTGCCGGCGGACTCCGGCAAGGGCGCGCGCGCCGTGGCCACTGCGCCGGAGCCGGCAGCGCCGCCGGCGCCTACGGGTGCCCGGCGTCCCACCCGTGTGGTGACCGAGCCGGTGCGCTCCGGGCAGCAGATTTATGCGCAGGACGGCGATCTGGTCATCATCAATACCGTCAGTCCCGGTGCCGAGGTGGCGGCGGATGGCTGTGTGCACGTTTACGGCCCGTTGCGCGGTCGCGCGATTGCGGGTGCACGGGGCGATGCCAGCGCGCGTGTGTTCTGTCGCCGCTTCGAAGCGGATCTGGTCGCGGTAGCCGGCGTATATGCCGTCGCCGAGCAGATGCAGGGGGAACTGCGTGGCAAGGCGGCGCAGGTTCTGCTGGTGGATGGCAAACTAAAGATCGAAAAACTCGACTGGTGACCGGCATCGTCGGCAGCGGTCATATTTGGAAAGGGTGAACTGTGGCAAAAATCGTCGTCGTGACCTCTGGCAAGGGCGGAGTGGGTAAGACCACCACCAGCGCGTCTTTTGCCACCGGCCTGGCCATGCGCGGACACAAGACGGTCGTCATCGATTTTGACGTCGGCCTGCGCAATCTCGATCTGATCATGGGCTGCGAGCGCCGCGTGGTGTTCGACTTCGTCAATGTGATCCAGGGTGAAGCAACGCTGCGGCAGGCGCTGATCAAGGACAAGCAGAACGAGAACCTGTTCATCCTTGCCGCCAGCCAGACCCGCGACAAGGATGCGTTGACGGTGGAAGGGGTCGAGCGCGTGCTGGGCGATCTGGCCAAGGAGTTCGACTACATCATCTGCGATTCGCCCGCTGGCATTGAGCGTGGCGCGCATCTGGCCATGTACTTCGCCGACGAAGCGCTGATCGTGACCAATCCGGAAGTATCCAGCGTGCGCGACTCCGATCGCGTGCTGGGCCTGCTGTCGAGCAAGACACGCCTGGCGGAGAGCGGTGCTGGCCGGGTCAAGGAGCATCTGGTGCTGACGCGCTACAACCCGGCGCGCGTAGCCAAGGGCGAAATGCTGGCGGTTGAGGACGTCAAGGAGATTCTGGCGATCCCGCTGCTTGGCGTGGTTCCGGAATCGACCACCGTGCTGACGTCGTCCAATGCCGGTTCGCCGGTCATTGCCAATCCCGAAAGCGATGCGGGCAAGGCCTACGAGGACATCATTGCGCGTTTTCTGGGCGAGGAGCGGGAACACCGTTTCATGACCGCGGAAAAGAAGGGTCTGTTCGGCCGGCTGTTTGGAAACTAAGGGAGGGCACGCGATGGATTGGTTGAAGTTTCTCCGCAGCGAGCCCAAGAGCACCGCTTCCGTAGCCAAGGAGCGGCTCAAGGTCGTGGTTGCGCACCAGCGCGAAGGGCGTGCAAACGGCCCTCTGTATCTGCCGCGGCTGCGCGAGGAAATACTCGCGGTCGTGCGTCGCTACGTGCAGGTGCCGGACAACGCGGTCAACATCAACGTGCAACGCGAGGCGGGGCTAGAAGTTCTTGAAATGAACATTACCCTGCCCGATGCCAATTGATGCGCAGTGCGTGTCTCTGGGAAAGCCCGCGCAAGCGGGCTTTCCCGCATCTGGGGGCCGGGGTGCTGCGATATTCCATCTCGGCATGTGAGTAGAACGAATGGCAGCGCTTTGGTGCTAAAGCGCCGCGGGTTTCTTACTATCTGCGCCCGTCACAGCCACACAACCGGATCGCTACACCATGGTTGCATTTGCCACCGAGACCGTACTCAACGTCCGTCACTGGAACGAGACGCTGTTCAGCTTCACCACCACGCGAGATACCGCGCTGCGCTTTCGCAATGGCCATTTCGTGATGCTGGGCCTGCCGGTTGAAGGCAAGCCGCTGCTGCGCGCCTACAGCATCGCCAGTCCGAATCATGACGAAACGCTGGAGTTCTTCAGCATCAAGGTGCCGAACGGGCCGCTGACTTCACGTCTGCAGCATCTGCAGGCGGGTGACGAGATCATCGTCAGCCGCAAGCCCACTGGCACGTTGGTGCTGGACGATCTCAAGCCGGGCAAGCATCTGTATCTGCTGGGTACCGGCACCGGTCTTGCGCCGTTCATGAGCCTGATCCGCGACCCGGATGTCTACGAGCGTTTTGACAAGGTGGTGCTGGTGCACGGCGCGCGCCATATCAGCGATCTGGCCTATTACGACTACATCAGCCAGGAACTGCCGCAGCATGAGTTCCTGGGGGAGGTCGTGCGTGAGAAGCTGTTGTACTACCCGACGGTGACGCGTGAGCCGTTTCGCAATCAGGGGCGGCTGACGGATCTGCTGGTCAGCGGAAAGCTATGCGAAGACCTCGGATTGCCGCAGCTCAATCCGGGCACTGATCGCGTGATGATGTGTGGCAGCCCGAGCATGCTCAAGGACACCAGCGCGATTCTCGACGCCCGCGGCTTTGAGATCTCCCCACATATCGGCACGCCGGGCGACTACGTGATCGAGCGCGCGTTCGTCGAGCGGTAGCTGTCGCGGCGCATCAGCGGCAAGCATCCGCTGATGCGCGCTGCGCGCCGTGGGCACTAGGCGTCGCGCAGGTCCTTGCGCAGGATCTTGCCGACGTTGGTTTTCGGCAGCTCGGCTATGAACGCGATGTGCTTCGGCACCTTGTATCCAGTCAGATTGTCACGGCAATGTGCCATCAGTGCGCTTTCCGTAAGGCCGGCGTCTTTTCTGACCGCGAATACCTTAACCGCCTCACCTGACTTCTCGTCAGGAACGCCGATGCAGGCGCATTCCAGCACGCCGGGGTGCAGCGCCACCACCGCTTCGATTTCGTTCGGATAGACGTTGAAGCCGGACACCAGGATCATGTCCTTCTTGCGGTCCACTATGCGCAGGTAGCCGCGCTCGTCCATGACCGCGATATCGCCGGTCTTGAGCCAGCCGTCCTCGGTAAATACCTTGGCGTTCTCCTCCGGCTTTTGCCAATAGCCCTGCATGACCTGCGGGCCGCGTACGCACAGTTCGCCCGGCTCGCCTTGCGGCACCTCGCGGTTGTCCTCGTCGCGCAACGAAACCTCGGTGGAGGAGATCGGGACGCCGATGCTGCCGTTCCATTCCGGCTTGTCCAGCGGCGTGAAGCTTACGGCAGGCGAGCATTCGGTCAGGCCGTATCCCTCAGTCAGCGGCTTTCCGGTTACTTTGCGCCAGCGTTCGGCGACTGCTTGCTGGACGGCGGCGCCGCCGCCAACCGTGAGTTTCAGGTGCGAGAAGTCGACGCTGTCAAAGCCCGGTGTATTCAGCAGGCCATTGAAAAGCGTGTTGACCCCCGCAAAGGCGGTGAAGCGATGGCGCTTGAGCGTAGCTACAAACGCCGGCATGTCGCGCGGATTGGTGATCAGCAGGTTCTTGCCGCCCAGTTTCATGAACAGCAGGCAATTCAGCACCAGCGCGAAGATGTGGTACAGCGGCAGAGCGGTCACGATGGTCTGTGGTTCGTCACCGATGAAGGGAGACATCCACGCATTCATCTGCTCGAGATTGGCGACGATATTGCCGTGCGTAAGGGTTGCACCCTTTGAGAGCCCGGTGGTGCCACCGGTGTATTGCAGAAAGGCGATGTCGGTGTGGCCGAGATTCAGTCGGGCATACGGCTGTGCCTTTCCGCGCGCCAGCGCAGCGCGGAATGGCACCGTGCCGGGAATATCCCACTTTGGTACCAGCTTCTTCACGCGCTTGGTGATGGTGTTGATCAACACGCTTTTTGGAAACGGCGCCATGTCTCCTATCTGCGTTGTGATTACGCACTGCACCTGAGTCTTCTTGATCGCCTGCTGCAGCGTGCAGCAGAAGTTCTCGAGAATCACGATCGCGCGCGCGCCGCTATCCTTCAGTTGATGGGCCAGCTCCCGCGGCGTGTACAGCGGATTGACGTTGACCACCGTCATGCCGGCACGCAGGATTCCGAACAGTGCGATCGGGTATTGCAGCAGGTTCGGCATCATCAGGGCGATGCGGTCGCCCTTGTGGTAGCCGAGTACGTTCTGCAGGTAAGAGGCAAAGTCCTGGCTCAGGCGGTCGAGATCGTCGTAGCTGATCTCCACGCCCATGCACTCATAGGCGGGGCTTTGTCTGTGGTTATGGCAGGTCTGTTCGAGCAGGTCCGCGACGGACGCGTAGGCATCTGGGTTGATTTCATGGGCGACGCCTTTGGGGTATTCGCCGTACCAGACGTGGTGTGACGCACTGCGCTTGGCCATAAGTAGTTCCGTGCCCCGTTGTTCATGGGCGTGCCCTGCGGGCACGCCTGCTCCTCTCGTTGTCACGATTATAGGTAACGTGGACCGACTAGCGCGGGGACTCTGACTGCTCCAGCCAGGTGCGCAGCGAGATGCCGCCCGAGCCCTGCTCCATGCTGCGCTCGGTCTCATCCAGCATCTGGATCACGTCCTTGGCCAGCGGCTCCGCCGACTTCGGTAGCGGCGCATAACCTGCTCTGGAAAGACGCCAGAGCCGCGCCAGCGACAGTGACTCCAGATCGATAGACGGAACCAGCGTGGTCCGGTCGGTGCCGGCTTCGGTCAGCAAGCCGTGAAAAATCAGATTGTC
>JBFJKG010000188.1:0-4871 GCA_041635075.1 Solimonas sp. | reverse complement strand
TCGTGAAACACGGTGCCAACCAGCTGCGCGTCACCCCAGGCCAGCATCGTGCTGGTCAGCGGGTCATCAAACCAGCCCAGCGTCGAATACGCGGGCACCCCGCCGATGTAGGTGTCGTAACCCTCTGCTGCGAGCTGATCCGCACGTGCCTGCGCCTGTTTGCGGGTGTAATAGCCCTGGTACGCAAGGCAACCGACCAGCAGGAAGCAGTGCTCCACCGGCTGCACCGCGTATCGCGGCGCGGCAAACACGTTCCAGACCACGTACGGCCGATGCAGATCGGCGTAACTGGTGTAGCTGCCGTTCTGCGGCAATGCCAGCGCCTGTACCGCCCATTGCCGCGCCTCGACCACCCGCTGCAGGCGCTGCTTGAGCTGCGGGTCGGTGTCGGGGTTGGCCAGCAGGCGGTCAATCGGTTGTCGCGCGCGCAGCAGATCAAACTGGCCGCTCGCCACATGCAGGTAGTAGCTCGCGGTACTGCAGCCGGCCAGGCCAAGCGACAGCAGCAGCACCGGGCCCAAACCCCGCAAAAACCTCGGTAGAGTCATCGTTACCACTCGATTTCAGTACTGTGACGGCGTAAGGTGTAGGACGCGAAGGCACACCCATAGTGCCGATTTCACGACTGTTTAACGAGGAGTAGGCCATGTTGCGCACCCCCCTGGCGATATTGCTGTGTACCCTGTTGCTTGCCGCCTGCGGCAGCAGCGATAGCGGCGGTTCCGGCGGCGGCGGCGGCGCACTGGCGGCTGGCGAAATGCCTCCCAAGGTCCCGGTCGCAGCCAGCCGCGCCGGCACCTCCTATCGCCAGGAAGTGGTGTCCCCCGTCACCGGTGACACCACCGTGATTCAGGTGTTTGAACCGACCCAGCTTGAGGCGGACAAGACCTACCCGCTGGTGCTGGAAGGCCACGGCTACGGCGGCAGCCGCCAGACCAGCGCCGGTGAGGGCAGCTTCATCCGTCGCCTGAATGACGCCGGCTACTATGTCATCTCCATCGACCAGCGCGGCTTCGGCGAGTCCAGCGGCACTGTTCGCGTCATGGACCCGGACTTCGAAGGGCAGAATCTGATCGCGGTACTGGACTGGGCCGAGGACCTTGAAGGCCTGCGCCGTCGCAGCAATGGCGAGATGTATGTCGGCAGTTATGGCGGCTCCTACGGGGGCATGTATCAATTCCTGCTGTTCGGCGCGGACCCCAAGCATCGCTTGCGCGTGATCGCCCCGGACATCACCCCGAATGATCTGGTGTTTGCGCTGAACCCCAACAACGTCATCAAGTCCGGCTGGGCGCTGGCCTTGGTCGGCGTCGGTGAAGCCAGTGGCGTTACCAGCCTTGAGAGCGGCACCTTCCCGGAAGGCACCAACCAGGATCAGGCCATCATCGAGACCCTGATCGAAGGCTCGCTCACCAACAACTTTCCCGAGGCCGGCGCGAATTTCTTCACCTACCACAGCGTGCGCTACTTCTGTGACGGAGTACCCGCCCAGCCGCAGAACTTCCTGACTGCAACCCCCGATCCGCTGACCGTGCCGCCCGGCCCGATTCCGGCGGTGGATGCACTGATTACCCAGGGCTTCCGCGACACGCTGTTCAACTTCAACGACGGCCTGCGCAACTATGAATGCATGAAGGCGCGTGGCGGCGACGTGCGCTTCCTGACACATCAGTCCGGCCATATCCTTCCGGTCAGTCCTGAACCGCTGGAAGAACCGCTGGATCCGTTCTACGCCGCGCTGACCCTGCCGAGCTTCCAGGATGCCGGCGGCAGCCGCAATTGCGGCAGCATCAACCTGACCGATGCCCAGTTCGCCTGGTTCGAGGAGAAGCTGCGGGGTCAGGCCGGAGCGGTCAGCGCCGCGCTCAGCACCGGCCGCGACGTCTGCCTGAGCCTGGCAGAGGACGATGCCATCACCGTGTCCGCGGTCAAGCGCGGCGGCCAGAGCTTCGAGATCGACGCGTCGACACCGCAGCTCAACTCCGCGCTGGGCATACTCGGCGCCACCCTCGGCAATGGCGCGCGCGAAGCCATGCTGGCCACGCAGCCGCTGTTCACGGCTCCGCCGGGCGGCGCCGTGCTGGCGGGCGTGCCACTGCTGGATGTGGAAATCAGTGGCCTCTCCGGCATGGAGATGACGACCTGCGCGCTGCCGCTGATACAGACCGGCTGCGATCCCATCCTGTACTTCGCCATCGGCCATCGCGCCGCCGGCAGTGAACGCTGGGATCTGATCGATGACCAGATTTCCCCAGTCCGCGGCTTTGGCACGCACTCGATCGAAATGAACGGCATCGCCGAGCGCCTCAATGAGGGGGATGAAGTCGCGCTGCTGGTGTTCGGCTTCCACGCCCAGTTCCCGGTGACCTGGTCACGTGATCTGCTGGTACCGGCGCTGAACCTCGGCGGCACGGTGCAACTGCCATTGCTGTCCGCTCGGGATATCCGCGCCAGCGGTGTCTGAAGCGCACGTCGCAACAACAAAAAGGCCGCCCAATGGGCGGCCTTTTTTTCTGCCAGATGGTGCCTAGCGTTTGAACCAGCTAGTGAACTTGATGATGCCGTTGATCAGATTGATCACCGCATCCGGCATCTTGATCTCCTTGCTCAGGAACTGGGCAATCATCTGCTTGTACTTGTCCGAGTACGGCGGGAACATGATGTTGGGGTCGCCCACCGGCGGACCCTCTTCTACCACCGCACGCGGGTTGGAGCATTCCAGGAAGGTATAGCGCCCACCTACGCGACCGATGCCGCTGGCATTGACGCCGCCAAACGGCAGATGCGGATTGGTGCCGGACTGGATCAGGTTGTGATTGACCACGGTGCTGCCGGAGGTGGTGCGTGCCAGGAACCAGTCGATGGCTTCGCGATCCTTGGCGAAGATGTATGACCCCAGGGGCTTCGGCCGGCGACGAATCGTGTCTATCGCCTGCTCGCGTTGCTGATACGGCACGATGCAGATGATCGGCCCAAAGACCTCCTCCTGCATGATGCGCATGTCCTCGCTGACCTGCGTCAGGATTGTCGGCGAGATATACAGATCATCGCCATCGGTCTCACCGCCCAAGGCCACCTTGGCACCCTTGGCGATCGCGTCGTCCAGCAGCGACTTGATGCGGTCAAAATGCCGGCGGTTGACGATGCGTGGCAGATCCGCGGATTGCTGAAAGCCCTTGCCATCGGCGTTGTACATCGCCGTCATCGACTTCGACAGCTCGCCGACGAAGGCCGACACCACGCTTTCATGTACCAGCGCGTAATCCGGAGCCAGGCACACCTGGCCGGCATTGGCGACGCGGCCCCAGGCAATCTTGCGGCCGGCTTCGGCTACATCGGCGCTGGCGTCCACGATCACCGGATTCTTGCCGCCCATTTCCAGTGTCACCGACGCGAAATGCTCGGCCGCCGCACGCAGCACGATACGCCCGACACCATGCCCGCCAATGTAGAAGATATGGTTGAACGGCAGCTGCAGCAGCTCGGTCGCCACCTCTGAGGCGCCCTGCAACACGGCGAACTCGTCATCCTTGAATACCGTGGCGACGATATCCGCCAGCACCTGAGCCGAGTGCGGCGCCAGCTCCGAAGGCTTGAGCACAAACGGGCAACCGGCTGCGATGGCGCCAAAGCCGAGCACGAATGCTTCGGCAATCGGTGCGTTCCAGGTCGAGAGGTGCAACACCACGCCCTTGGGTTCGTACTGAACGTAGCTCTTCTTGCCCAGTGTCATCAGCGAGCCCTGCACCGGCTGCCGCGCAGTCCATGACGCAAGATTGCGGGCGATGAACTCCGCCTCGCCCTTGATCATCAGCAACTGCGCATCAACGTCGGTGGGGCTGACCCGCAATTCCTTGTAGCCAGCCTCCAGGATAGCCGGGCGCGCATCGAGGATGGCCTTGAGCAAACGGCGCAGCTTGTCTGCACGTTGCTCGGCGGTGGTCAGCGCCAGTTCGTGCGACTTTGCCCGCAGACGCTCGAACAAGGGGCTCAGGCTGTTGCTCTCTTTGAGTACGGCATTCATGTCGGTTCTCGCTCAGGCCTTGTACGTCGGAATTTTGAAGGTCATGCGCATCATTGCTTCGAGCTGGCTGTCCGACAGCAGTCGGCGCATCAGCCCCATTGGCTTTACATCCTTGCCGAGGTATTCCATCGGCTTCCACTTCTTCTTGCGGAGGATGTCCAGCGTTCCGGCCAGCGCCTGCTCCGGCGTGCTGCCGCTCTTCTCGAGCATGTCTGGCAGCACCTGCATCATCACGTGGCCCAGATGCGGCTCGTAGACCGCGCGGATCGCCTCGGGCTGCTCGTTCCAGGTCTTCCTGGTGTTGGCATGTGCATTGGCCGACATTCCTGTCAGCACGCCGCCGGGAATGATCGACGTGACCTGAATGCCCAAGGGCGCCAGTTCATGACGCAGAGTCAGCGTCATGCCGTGGATCGCGTGCTTGGTCATGTTGTACGCGCCGGCACCCACCGGGTTGGCCAGAATTGCGCCCGAGCTGTAGTTGGCAATGCGCGAACCCGGTGCGTTCTTGCGGATCAGTGGCAGAAAAGCCTGGATCACGCGCAGCTGACCAAACAAATTGATATTGAACAGCCGCTCAACGTCTGAAAACTTCGCGCCTTCGATAACGCCGGTGGCGATGTTGGCCACGCCGGCCACATTCATCAGCAGGTCCAGGCCTCGACCTTCCAGCGCTTCGGTAACGATGGCGGCGCTGTGGGTGACAGACTCGGATTTCGAGACGTCCTGATCCACCACCGTGACATTGCCCGCGCTCTTCAGGTCCGTCGGTGCGCCCGGCAGCACACCGGCGAACACGCGCCACCCCTGCTGCGACAGCGCCTTGACCAGCAGATTGGCCTGGCCG
>JBFJKG010000187.1:0-4875 GCA_041635075.1 Solimonas sp. | reverse complement strand
TTGCCACAAACGCCGACTGAAATGACGACTTCGCAGTCTTATGCCGCAGCGCCTTCTGAGCAAGAAACGCCCCCGGCCAACCACATAGCAACGCGATCAGATGCAGCGTGCTTTCTTGCGTCCGCCAATCGCCGCGACGCGCAGCTGATTTATCGATCGAGTACGCCACGAACGCAACCGCGCTGGCCATCAGATAAAGCATAGCCACCCATAGCTCGACTTTCCCGGTCAGGACGGAGAAAGCCAAATGGAGCGAAAACAGCGCCAGCACCGTCGCAATGAACCCACTCCCCCCGGACCGGCGCGGCGCCGGTATGCCGGCAAGTTGGCTAGCGGGGAATGCAACCTTCGTCGCCCGAAACTTGCCCTTGCTGTCTCGCTGCACCTCGTAGGTGACGATGTCGCCCTCGGCGGGTCGCTTGCGTCGAGTCGTGAAGGCACTGATGTGAACAAAGACGCGATCACTCCCGCCGTTCCAAGTGATCGTGCCGATGCCTTTCGCATCGTTCCAACTGGTGATCCTGCCCTGAAATCGCATGTCCTTGCGCCATCAATGGGCCGCCTCAACTGCGGCCCGTTGGATCCATTTCACGCCTTGCGCGCAAGTATTCCATTGCCAGAACAGCGCCGCACAAATGAGCGCTCGCTAGAGCAACGGGCCTACCTGGAATGGCGCTATGGCGTACGCCCAATCGCCATAACCCCGATCAGCAGCACGCCGAGCACCGCGACGGCTACATTCACGGCCAGCCCCCAGCGTGCCGCGTAGCCGGGCGGAAACTCGGCGGGGCTCAAGCTACGCAAAACAAACACGTACTGCCGCGCAGAGTACGCAGACGTGAACGAACCCAGCGCGATGAACGCCAGGCCCAGCCAGAAGGTCAGATTGATCTGGGCGGCCTCGGCGCCCTCCGGATTCAACGCCCGAATCAGCAGCCCGGCGCGCTCCACCACAAAGCCAAACGCAATCAGCGAGAGGCTGGTTCTGTTCCATGCCAGCAACGTGCGCTCGGCCGCAAACAAGACTCTTGGATCCTTGAGGTCAGACACGATGCCTCCTGAATATCCCCCCAGCTAACCAGCGTTTGCCGCTAGTCCCTCTTTCTCGCGCGGGCCCACGGACCCGACACCGGTGCGTCATCCTCAACATCTACCGCAGGTTCAGGTGCTGGTGCAGTCGCAACCGCAGCCATGGCCGACGGCTGCGCGACCGGGGCGGTTTTACCCATAGCGGCCAGTCGGCGATTCAACCTGAACGCGTAGGCCTCCACCACACGCCAGTCCCAGTCCGAGACGGCCCCCAACTCGGGATAGCGCGCCTGCCGTGATGTGGCGCGTGCTTCAGAGTTAACCGCCACTCGGCATTGGAGCGTATGGGGCGGGGTGACGTACAGATGCAGATGGATAATGCCCCAGCCCGACAACGAATAGCGGAACGTATGGCCGTCGCGGGGCGGATCAAACTCCACCCTGCGCTCAGACATCTGCCCTTTCATCGACGGATACCAAAGCCCGAACGCGTAGTTGTGAATACCCGCCTGGACACACTGCGCGGCCTTGGCCTGTATCGCTTCCAACGTGGCAAAGCGCTGCAAGGGCTCGCCGAGTTCCGACTCCGACGACGAAACAACAGGCGTCTCCGCCTCAAATGCGCTTTCAACCAGGGCGTTGAAGTCGGACAGGCTTATGAGGGTGGCAAGCGTCACTGCGTTTCCTTTGGGTGGCTATGCGGTGCATATCGGCTCCCGCAATAGGGATTCTGCATGTATCGGGCACCTTATACATGACTACGCCATCCCCCTAGCCGCGCGTCGGCGTCATTCAAGGCCGCTCCGCTGTCGCTTCATGCCCCGGGTACCGGCAAGCATTCCATGACCTCCACCGCCTCGCCGGGGAATATCGAGAAGTGCGGATGCCCTTCGAACAGCTTGGCTGCGGCTTGGTGCGACTCGGCCGCAACCACGATGTAGCCACAGATGGCGTTGCGCGCGTGGGCCACCCCTTCGCCGGATACCCGCAGCGTCTTGCCTACGGGACTGCCGGCGACCACCACGCGCTGACGATGCGTTTCCATCCAGGCGTGCCATTGCTCGATGCCCGTCTGGACCCGCGACTGCCGCTCCGATTCATCGAGGGCATTCCAACCTGACAGTTCAGTCGCCTCGTCGGTGCCGGTAAAGACAGCAAGAAAGTTTTTCATCGGATGCTCCTTAAAGTGGGCCATGGGCGCCATAACGGCCGGAGCCCTCCCCTTTACGACGAACAAGCTGTTTGCGGATCGACACGCCCACCACTTCGCCGCCCTTCTTCAGCATGTGGCGTCCGGCACCCGGCGGGATCGCGAAGCGCTCGCCGGCCGGGTCAAGCGCTCCGCCCAAGCAGGGCCGGCAACTACAATAGGCCCATCTCCGGACTGGAAGCATCACAATGACCACCCCCCGCGCCATGGCATACGACGCAAGTCACTGCTGTGCAATCGCCCGCAACGCGCCCATGACGGCAGCAGCACGTGAGTCCCGGTAAGCCCATGGCCAAACAGCTGACGCTTACCCGCCCCGACGATTGGCACGTGCACCTTCGGGACGGCGCGATGCTGCGTCTAACCGTAGGCGACATGGCGCGTCAGTTTGCGCGCGCCATCGTGATGCCCAACCTGAAGCCCCCGGTGGTGACCACGGCGCTGGCCCTGAGCTATCGCGAGCGCATTCTTGAGGCGGTGCCCGCGGGCCAGACGTTTGATCCGCTGATGACCCTCTACCTGACCGACCGCACACCGGCAGCAGAAATCATCGCCGCCAAAGCCAGCGGCCTGGTTCACGGGGTGAAGTGGTACCCGGCCGGCGCCACCACGCATTCCGACCTTGGCGTTACCGACATCCGTCACTGCACCGACGCACTCGCGGCCATGGAAGATCAGGGGCTGCCGCTGCTGGTGCACGGAGAAGTTACCGACCCCACCGTCGACATGTTTGATCGCGAACGCGTGTTCATCGAGCGTGAACTCGGCCCCCTGCTCCAGCGACATCCGCGCCTGCGCGTGGTGCTGGAACACATCACCACCCGGCACGCGGCAGATTTTGTGATGCAGGCGCCCGCGCACGTCGGCGCAACGATCACCGCGCATCACTTGCTGATGAACCGCAATGCGCTGTTTGCCGGCGGCGGCTTGCGGCCGCACCACTATTGCCTGCCGGTGTTGAAGCGCGAGGAACACCGCCGCGCGTTGGTGCAAGCAGCCATCGGCGGCAACCCGAAGTTCTTCCTGGGCACGGATAGCGCCCCGCACGCGCGCCGCGACAAGGAATCCGCCTGCGGCTGCGCCGGCATCTACACCGCACATGCAGCCATAGAGCTCTATGCCGAGGCCTTCGAGGCAGAAGGTGCGCTGGACCGCCTGGAAGCCTTTGCCAGCCATCACGGCGCAGATTTCTACGGCCTGCCCCGAAACACCGACACCCTCACGCTGGAAGCAACGCCGTGGGCGGTGCCGCTGCAGCTGGGCGAAGGCGATCAGGCACTGGTGCCGCTGCGCGCCGGCGAATCGGTGAAGTGGCGGCTGGTGCCCGCCACCTCAAACTCAAGTCACGAGAACGGCGCCGCATGAGCACATTGGACCCAGTGGTCCTGTTCTTTGTGCTCGGTGTGGTGGCCGGCCTGTTGCGCTCTGACCTGAGGCTGCCGTCGGCAATCTACGAATTCGTGACCATGCTGCTGTTACTGGCAATCGGCCTCAAGGGCGGCGTTGAGCTGTCCCGCCAGTCCCTGGCAACGATGGCGCCGCAGATGGGCGCCGTGGTCGCGATGGGGCTGGCGCTGCCGCTGCTGGCGTATCCGGTGCTGCACTACGCGGGCAGACTGAAGCGTGCCGACGCCGCCTCGATCGCCGCGCATTACGGCTCTGTGAGCGTGGGCACCTATGCCGTGGTCGCTGCCTATCTGGGCTCACGGGGCATTCCCTATGAGGAATACATGCCGGTGTTCGTCGTCATGCTGGAGATGCCGGCCATCGTCGTCGGCATCCTGCTGGCCCGCGGGCGAGCCATGCAACAGCCACTCAGTCATCTGGCCCGCGAAATATTTCTGGGCAAGGGCGTGGTTCTGCTCACGGGCGGACTGCTGATCGGCTGGATCGCCGGCGCGGAAGGCATTCAGCCCATTGGCAAGCTGTTCTTCGATCTGTTCAAAGGCATTCTCGCGCTGTTTCTGCTGGAGATGGGGCTGATCACCGTCAGCCAGCTGGGTGATCTGCGCCGCAGTGGCCTGTTCCTGGTGGTGTTCGCCATCGTCTTCCCGATGTTTGCAGCCATGATTGGCGGCACGCTGGGCTGGGCGTTGGGCCTGTCGGTCGGCGGCATGGTGGTTATGGCAACGCTCGCTGCCAGTGCGTCCTACATCGCCGTACCCGCGGCGATGCGCATGGCCGTGCCGGAAGCCAATCCGTCACTGTCTCTGGCCGCTGCCTTGGGCGTGACCTTCCCGTTCAACATCCTGATCGGCATCCCGCTTTACCATTCAGCGGTGCGGCTCATGTACCCCGGGGGAGCCTGAATCATGCAAACCGAAATCCGCAAACTGCTGACGATCGTGTGCGAGGGGCAGTTGGAGTCTCGCGTAGTCGCTGATGTCGAGCGACTAGGTGCGCATGGGTACACCGTCACCGACGCTCGCGGCAAAGGTGGCCGCGGGGTCCGCGACGCGGGCTGGGATCGCAGCGCGAATATCCGCATCGAGGTCGTGTGCGAGGCCGCCACCGCGAATCTCATCGCCACCCATCTGCGCGAGCACTACTACGACCATTACGCCATGATCCTGTTCATGGCTGATGTGGAAGTTCTGCGGGCCGAGAAGTTCTGAGCACCGGCTCAACTCGACTGG
>JBFJKG010000186.1:0-4887 GCA_041635075.1 Solimonas sp. | reverse complement strand
TTCACCACTGCGGGCGGCACGCTGGAAATGGTGCAGCTCTGGGTCAATCTGCCGGCCAAGGACAAGTTGGCGGCGCCCGGCTATCAGGCCATCACTACGCAGAGCATTCCGAACGTGGGCCTGCCGGATGAAGCCGGTCAGCTGCGCGTGATCGCCGGCGAGTACCAGGGTCGCCGGGGACCGGCGCATACCTTTACGCCGATCAATGTCTGGGATTTGCGCTTGCAGGCAGGCAAGCGTGTGGTGCTGCCGCTGCCCGAAGGGCACACCGCGCAAGTGGTGGTGCTTGAAGGCACGGTACAGGTCAACGACGCGGAGATTCTGCGTACAGCGGAATGGGCCGCGCTGGATCGAGCCGGTGCCGCCCTGGTGCTGGAAGCCAACAACGACACCAAGGTGTTGTTGCTGAGCGGAGAGCCGATCGATGAGCCGGTCTCCGCCTATGGGCCGTTTGTGATGAACACCCAAGCAGAGATTGCTGAAGCCATCGAGGACTTCAACAGCGGTGCCTTCGGCCGCATGCCGGAGGAGGAGACGGTGTAGTGGTATGGGTGGGCAAAGGTGCCGGAGCGGCAGCGCTCGAGATCTTGCGGCCAGTGATCGGCGCCGTCTTCATGAGAAGCGCCGCTCACCTTTCCCTAGCCGTTTGGGTTGGGGAGTGACCTCAGTTCGGTGCTCGGCTGTCAGTAGCGGCCCTTTACGATAACGGCAGGCCCTCAGAAGATCCGCGCTCCAAAGCATACGAAAGGGTGCTTCCTTTACAGCGTAGACCGTCGTTTCCTCACACGGCAGCAGGGTGTAGTCCGAGGCTTCGCCATGCGCTCGGATCATAGTGGATGCACGGCAAGCTCTCGCGCTTCCACTAAGGTGCGTCATATCTTCGCGCGGCGTATTCTGAGGACGTAGCACGATCTGGCGGGGCTTGAAGCACGTTGATCTCTAGGGGGGCGTTATGAGCGACTCTAAGAAGCTGTGGCAGGGTCTGATCACCTTGCTGGTTATTTCTTTTGCTGTGCTGCTGTGGGCCGGAGGCGAGATATTCCGCGCGGCTCCACCAATGCCAGAGCGTGTGGTCGGCGAGAACGGGGATGTGATCTACACGCGCGCGGACATCGAGCGCGGGCGCCAGGTCTGGCAATCCTTCGGCGGGATGCAGCTTGGATCGATCTGGGGGCACGGAGCGTATGTCGCCCCGGACTGGAGCGCAGACTGGCTAAACCGCGAAGCTAAATCCGTGCTGAATGGATGGGCCCAGCAGTCTGCAGGATCAAACTACGATGCACTCGACGTTGAGGCGCAGGCATCCTTACGCGGGCGACTCGAAACGTCGATACGTCGCAACACCTACGATCCGGCCACTGCGACCATAACGCTCAGCGCCGACCGCGTCGCAGCCATCCGCGAGGTCAGCGCGCACTACGAGAGCCTGTTCGGCGTCGGCGCCGAAACCGCCGAACTGCGCGAGCAGTATGCGATGCGGAACAATACCGTCAACACGCCCGAAAGCCGCCGTGCGCTGTCGGCCTTCTTCTGGTGGACTGCCTGGGCCGCAACGACGGAGCGCCTTGGCGATGGCGGTGAGACGCTGGTTCCGGAGCGGGCCGGAGTCCAGCCGCAGAAGGTGACCTACACCAATAACTGGCCCTCAGAGCCGTTGGTCGGTAATCGGCCGCCACCTGCGTTATGGGTCTGGTCCGCATTCAGCGTGTTGTTCCTGCTCGCGGGCATCGCGCTGTTGGGATGGCACTATGCTGTTTCGCATGGCCGAGAAGATCTCGTCCCGGTACCGCCGGCATCCGATCCCTTCGCAGCGCTTCGTATCACGCCATCGATGCGAGCCAGCGCCAAGTATTTCTGGGTCGTGCTGGCGCTTTTTCTCGTCCAGATTCTGCTTGGAGCCATCACGGCCCACTATCAGGTGGAAGGTCAGGAGGCCTATGGATTTCCATTAGCGGAATACCTGCCGTATTCGATTACGCGCACTTGGCACACGCAACTCGCTGTACTTTGGATCGCTACAGCATGGCTTGGAACCGGCCTCTACATTGCGCCGGCACTGTCCGGTCACGAACCGCGGTTTCAGCGGCTTGGCGTGAACTTCCTGTTTGTTTCGCTGCTGATCATCGTTGTGGGGTCATTTACGGGTCAGTGGCTGGCCGTTACGCAACGGCTTGGTCTCGACCACAACTTCTGGTTCGGGCACCAAGGCTGGGAGTACGCGGACATGGGCCGCTTCTGGCAGTGGTACCTGTTCATCGGCCTGCTGCTGTGGCTGGTCCTGGTTGGCCGCGCACTGTGGCCTGTCCTGCGAGGCCCCAGCACCGAAACCCGCTCCATTACGGCATTGTTATTCCTTTCTACCGTCGCCATCGGCCTGTTCTTTGCTTCAGCGCTGATGTGGGGTGAGCACACCCATATATCGGAGGTGGAGTACTGGCGCTGGTGGCTGGTTCATCTGTGGGTTGAGGGATTCTTCGAGGTCTTTGCCGCTGCTGTCATGGCACTGATCTTTACGCGCTTGGGCCTCGTACGAGCCAGTTCTGCGACGGTAGCCGTATTGTTCGCAACGATCATCTTCATGGCGGGCGGCGTGCTGGGCACGTTGCATCATCTTTACTTCATCGGAACGCCTATAGGTGTCGTCGCGCTTGGCGCAAGTTTCAGCGCACTGGAAGTTGTGCCGCTCGCCTATATCGGGTTCGAGGCGTACCACACGTGGAGACTGAGGCAGGCCGCTCAGTGGATGGAGCGTTACCGCTGGCCGGTGATGTTCTTCCTCGCCGTATCATTCTGGAATCTGGTCGGTGCCGGCCTGTTCGGCTTCCTGATCAATCCCCCGCTGTCGTTGTACTACATGCAGGGTCTCAATCTAACGCCCTTGCACGGGCATACCGCGCTGTTCGGTGTGTACGGCATGCTCGGTATCGCACTGGTCCTGTTTTGCCTGAAAGGACTGCGCGGTCAGGTGGTCTGGAACACAAAACTGCTTGGGGTTGCCTTTTGGTCGCTGAACATTGGCCTGGCCTTGATGGCGCTACTGACTCTGCTGCCGTTGGGCACGCTGCAGTTGCTGGCGGCGATTGAGCATGGCTATGCGTACGCGCGCTCAGCAGATTTCATGAGCAGGCCGATAGTTGAAATCCTGGTGTGGATGCGTGTTCCGGGGGACGTGATTTTCAGCGTGGGAGCACTGGCGCTTGCGTGGTTTGTGGTCCGCCTGTGGATCATGCCCACGCAGGCGCCTGTTGAAGCCGCAGATATGCAAAAGACCTAGTTATGGCCAATGCCGGCGCACTGTCGCTACAGCGGCTCGGCAATGCACCGCACAGGCTGCTGTTCTTCGTCGGCGCGACGAATGTTCTGATCGCGATGGCCTGGTGGAGCGCATGGCTGATCTCGGCCAGCTCCGCCAGGCCTTGGATGCCTCAGCCAGACGGCGTACCCGCTGGCTGGCTGCATGCCTACGTCATGCAGTACCAGATGCTGCCCAGCTTCATGT
The DNA here is from genome assembly GCA_041635075.1 of Solimonas sp. Taxonomy (GTDB): domain Bacteria; phylum Pseudomonadota; class Gammaproteobacteria; order Nevskiales; family Nevskiaceae; genus Solimonas. The sequence goes on along the minus strand of JBFJKG010000186.1, from coordinate 1,388 downwards.
TTGGCTTTCTGCTGACGGTCTTTCCGCGTTGGATGAGTCTTCCGGAGTTGCCACCGGGACGCTATCTCTACGTAGGCGTCGGTCTCTTTGGTGGGCAGATCGCCACCTTGCTCGGCGCCATCGGTGTAGCGCCCATGCTGGCTATTGGTTGGTTGCTGACGGTCCTGGGTTGGGTCGCGGGTCTCGCTGCTCTGGTACCGCATCTATGGCGAGAGCAAGGAACTACATGGCACGCCTGGTCGTGCCTTGCGGCGTTAGCAGGTGGCCTCGTCGGCCTCGGCCTGTTCGGCGGCTACTTGGCGGGTGCCGTGCCCTGGGGGTGGCATGCCAGCGTCAAGATCGGAACATTTGGCCTGCTGCTGCCGATCTACCTAACGGTCGCGCACCGGATGTTTCCCTTCTTTGCCGGAAACGTCCTGCCGGGATACGTTCCTTGGCGGCCCACATGGTTGCTGGCGGCGTTCTGGGCGGCCTGCCTGGCGCATTTAGTGTTGGAACTCACGCACATGGCCGGTTGGCTATGGGTGACCGATGTGCCGATGTGCGTGTTGACGATATACCTGTGCTGGCGCTGGAGCCCGCGTACAGAACACCGCCAGCATGCGCCACCGTTGCTGGCCGTCCTGTTCATCGGCCTGGGATGGTTGCCTGTGACGTATGGGCTCTATTCGGTGCAGAGCATCGGGTATCTGCTGACGGGCACGCATGAGTTGGGATACGCGCCAGCGCACGCCCTGTTCATCGGCTTCTTCGGCAGCACTCTGGTCGCTATGGTGACTCGCGTGACGCAAGGACATGCAGGGCGCTCGCTGACACTTCCCACTGTTGCGTTGCTTGCTTACGTCGCGATTCAGATCGTCGCGATCACTCGTATCGCAGCCGAGATGCTTCCAGAACCCATGTTCTGGTACGCGCTAGCCGGTATCGGCTGGGTGTTGGGGTTGAGCGCTTGGTTGCTGTGGCTGGGAAGAACCTATCTTGCCCCGCGTGCTGACGGAAGGCACGGTTGAGTGATCGAGTTCTATCCACAGATCAAGCTGGTGCACGTAACCGCGGTACTGCTCAGCGGCGGAGTGTTTGCACTTCGCGGAACGTTCGTGCTGAGCGGGAGGCAAGCGTGGGCAATGGCAGCGCCTGTTCGATATCTCAGTTACGGTATCGACACCATACTGCTCACGGCAGCGCTCATGCTGGTATCCATTCTTCCCGCAGCAGTGTTTGCGAATGGGTGGCTGGCGGCAAAGTTAATCCTATTGGGGTTGTACATCGTGCTTGGATCGTTTGCCCTTAAGCGGGCATCCGGCGCGGCTTCCAGAAGAGTCCTATTCATCCTTGCGATAGCGACCTATGGCGCAATGATCAGCATCGCGCGCTCTCACCATCCACTT
>JBFJKG010000185.1:0-4896 GCA_041635075.1 Solimonas sp. | reverse complement strand
GTGTCCGGTTTTCATCTTCAAGCTCGTTATATAGACCATCGCGGCAGATCGCCGCCCTCAAGCTTAGAAGAGGATGGAATGATCATGAACACCCGCATTCCCTTGCTTATAGTCCTGGCAGCATCTCTACAAGTTGGTTGTGGACAGGGTGCGGCGGATGTAACTGGACCGGCGACTCCGGTTCAGCCCGGGTCTGTAGCGGACGCATCCGGCAGCATCGACATCCGTGTTGACGGGTCGACGGTAGCTGCCAACAGTCGAGGTGACGCCAATTCAGTGCAATGCCAGCTCGGCTTCACAGCGCACAATCGCAGCAACATCGACGTGAAGTCCTTGATCGTCAGCTACAACGTGGTGCGGAGAAGCAGCGGCGAAACCATCAAGACCGGCTGGCAGATGGTGATTCCCTCGGGAATCAAAGCCGGAGCCACCGCTGCGCCATACGGCTCAGAGCCGATCGACGATGTAGCTTGTGACGATCTCTTGCTGAGCTTTACGCCACAGCCGAGCTATCAATGCCGCACTGAATCGAAAGCCAAGTGCCCAAGTTTTACCTACCAAGGCTCCAGCGTGACAGTTGAGGAACTCCGCTAGGTGGGGGATTCGTTCGTTCGCCTGCAACCGGAGCGATCGCTAGGCCGCCAGCAGACCCCTAAGGGCGCACTCAGGCTTCGCCGTCGTTTTCGGAAGGCTTGCTGAGGCTGGCGGGGGGGGAATAGTTGGTCTCGGCCAACTGGCCTCCGAAGAAGAACTTATCCATTTCCTGGGCCAGGAATTTACGTGCGCTGGCGTCCGCCAGAGAAAGGCGGTATTCATTGATGACCCGGGTCTGATGCGCGATCCATTGCTGCCAGGCTTCTGCTGAAACCTGTTCGTAGATGCGTTGCCCCATTGCTCCAGGAATGGGCGCGCGCGGCAAGCCTGGTGCGTCAATCTTGAGTTTTACGCAGTGAACGATGCGGTCCATGGAGTCATCCGGCTGGGTTCATGAGCAGCTTCCGCACGGGAGCTGGGAGCCCGAGATCGGAAAGGTCTGGAATAGTAACCCAGCGCCATTGGTCTGACTCCCGAATCGCGTCGACTCGATTGACGCGAAGTCGTTTTGGATGAATGTCCAGATCAAAATGCGTAAACGCGTGAGTAACCGTCGGAAGCGATTGAACGTCGCCTAGCGGCGTCAGCAGGTGCGACCGACACCAGTCGAGCTCGCTGGGTGATTCGATGCCTTCGAGTATCGGTGGGCTCCATAGTCCGCCCCAGACTCCCACGGGGGGGCGCCGCTCCAGTAGCAACCGGTCATCATCACCCTGTACTAGCAGCAACAGTCGCGACACGCGTCGCGGACGGGAGCGGCGCGGACGCGCCTCTGGGTACGCAGCGGTGACGCCGCGCTGAAATGCCTCGCAGTCCTCGGCCACGGGACAGCGCGAACAATCGGGCGTGTGCCGCGTGCAGAGCGTTGCCCCAAGGTCCATCAACGCCTGCGTGTAATCCGCCAGCCGCTGCTCAGGGAGGTGTGCGTCTGCGATGCGCCAGAGCTCAGCTTGCACCGCCGGGCGACCGGGCCAGCCTGCGATCAGCGCGTGGCGTGAGAAGACCCGGCGCACGTTGCCATCAAGGATCGCGTGGCGCTCACCGTAGGCCTGCGCAAGCACTGCGGCCGCGGTCGAACGGCCGAGGCCGGGCAGATCCATCGCCTGCTGCAGGTTGCGAGGGAACCGACCGCCGAAATCTGAAACCAGTGCCTTGGCGCACCGATGGAGATTGCGCGCTCGCGCGTAGTAGCCGAGGCCGGACCACAGCGCGAGTACGTCGTCGAGCGGCGCTGCTGCCAGCGTGGCCACATCGGGAAAACGAAGGAGGAAGCGCTCGAAATACGGGATGACCGTCGCCACCTGCGTCTGCTGCAGCATGACCTCCGCCAGCCATACGCGATAGGGCTCGCGTGGATGCTGCCATGGAAGATCGTGTCGGCCGTAGACATCAAACCAGGCCAGCAAGCGGTCTGAGAAGGGGCGATGCATTGAACGGCCTGCGCCTACTTGCGCAGCGCTCATCAGGTGCCGGGGGATGCGGCCGGCGCCTCTGTTGCAGGCTCTGCAGGCGGCGGTGCCTTCTTCTGGCGCCCAAACAGCAGGTCGCCCAGCTTGTCGTTCAGCTTGTTCTTAAGCTCTTCTTCCTTGCCCTTGAACTCTTCGCGAATTTTCTCAGTGGCCTTCTGCTTCAGGGCTGATTCGATATCCAGCTTGTACTTGGGGGCATACAGGCTGCCGCTGAGCTTGATGGGGATCGTCAGCCCTCTGAGGTCTTCAAGACCCTTGCCGCCCTGGCCTCCGCTGGTTTCGACCACGGTGGGCTTTGCGAGGTAGTTGATGGTTTCGTCCACCAGATTGATCTCGCCGGCACCGGCCAAGCGGAATGCCGGGCTGGAGGCCGACAGATCATCGCTCTTCAGGATGCCATTCACGATTTGAGCGCTGACGCTGATGGCCGCGAAGTCGGTTTCTTTTGGTGCGCCGCTTTCGCTGTAGTTCAAGTTCCCTGCGAGTGCAGCCTGCCCGCGCCGCAGAATTTCACCGAGGTTGAAGCCTTTCACCGCCCCATCTTCAATGCGCAGATTGACCGTGCCGTTCAGCGCTTGTCTGAGTGCGCCCACGGTCTGGCCGCGACTGTTGAGGTCAAGGCTCAGATTGCCCATTCCGCTGACCATGTCCTTGTCGGCAAGGTCTTTCAGAAACGGCGCGAAGTTCAGTGCAGTCAGTTCGGTCTTGAGCGCGAAGGCGGGGGTCGTGCCTGGCGCGATACGGTTCGATAAGTTGACCTTTCCCCCGTAGAGTTGCGCGGTCAGCTGTTGCTGCTTGGCGGCTGCAGGCCCGCTACCCGACAGCTTTACGCGAACATCGCTGAGCTTGATCCCGTTGAGGGTGAGCTTGCCGATGTCGAGCGTGCCATTGGCATTCAGCTTTTCCAGTGCTTCGGTGGGCAGTTTGATCTCGTTGATGTCACCCGTGCTTTCCGCTTTAGTGCCTGCAGCCTCGGTTTCGGGCGGCAGGTAGCGGTCGGCATTGATCTCATCCACCTTGAGTGAGAACTCGACTGCCTGTGTCGAGAAGTCGGTCAGGTGTACCTTCCCGGTGGCCGTGGTCTGATCAAGCTTGAGTGTAAGTTCATCCAGCTTCGCGCTGCTGAAGGTGCCGGAGTACTGCGCTTTCAGGCTGGCCTCCTTGAGGGCGTCCTTGTCGGCGGTCTGCATCGGCATGTCGAGCTTCGCGAGCAGCTCGCGCGGATTGAAGGCGCTGATGCTGATAGGGCCCGAAAGCCGTGGGGTATCGGTATTCAGACCTGATCCACTGATCGCCGTGCGTAGCGTTACGCCAGCCGCTTTGAGTTCGGCATCCTCCAGCCGCATCGCCCCCTTATCGCCGTCGTAGGTCAGCGCTCCTGTCAGTTGGAGCTTCTGCTGGCCGCCGGGCAGGGCCTTGCCGCTGGCGTCAGCGGCCATGGTCAGCCCGCTAAGCGTGTAGGTCTGTTTCTTCAGATCGGCAGTTAGGCCCGCGGTCACCAGGGCCTGGAGTGCCATGTCGAAGCCTTGGCCCTTTACGCCGAGTTCAAGATTCTGAACATTCAGGATGTCAGCGGTGTGCGTGACGGTTCCGCTGAGTGTCAGGTCACCTTCGACGGCGGGAGCGGAGGCGCTTGCCGTAAGGCTCGCATCGATATCGAACGGATCGCCCGGTCGCAGCGAACCCGTCGTCAGGTTGAGGTTGCGCACCTTGTATTCGGCCTTGTTCTGGGCGTCGGTGAACTTGAGTGCGGCATCGCGGATCGTGACTCCGCTCACGTCGATATTATTGAGCTCGAACGTGGCCTCGCCCTCAATCTTTGGCGAGGTATCCTCCGGCTTGCTGGCCTGAACATCGAGAATGTCCTGCCAGTTTCCGCGTCCCTCGGCGTCCTTGGCGATATTCAGGTGCAGGCCATCCAGAGTGACCGCACTGATCTCTACGTTCTTGTCGATCAGAAGCGGCAACAGCTTGACGCCGACCGAAAGCTCTTTGAGCGTTGCGAAGGGTTCGTCGCCAAAACCCTGTGCGTTATTCAGCTCTGCGTCGAAGATGGCAACCCGCAGCCACGGGAAGATCTTGAGCTGTATCTCGCCCAGCGTCAGTTCGCGCCCTGTTTCTTCCTTTACCGCGGCCGCAATTTGGTCGCGGTAGTCATTGGGGTCGAACAGAGCCGCAGCAGCGATCAGCGCGGCGACCAACAAAACGATCAGGCCCGCGACCGAGAACAAGAGAATTTTGAAGGGCTTAGCCATGAGCGAATGCGTGCGTTGGGTGGGTAAGGGGTAGTGTAGTCGGCTCAGACTGGCCCACGGATGAACGCAGCCTTACCCGCCGCCGATGGCATGGACAATCAGCAACTGGTCGTCGTCGGCCAGTGGAGTGGCATCGTAGCGCGAACGAGGAACGATCTCGCCGTTGAGCTCCACCGCGATGCGGCGGGCACCGAGGTCGAGTCGCTCGATCAGGGTCGAGACGTTGGCCGCTGCCGGCATTTCCAAGCGTTCTGTGTTGACGGTGATTTGAATCGACATAGGGGCTGTTATTCCGGGGGGCAAGCTGCATTACAATACCGCTTCGCCGGGCGGGTGTAGTTCAATGGTAGAACTGCAGCTTCCCAAGCTGCTAGCGTGGGTTCGATTCCCATCACCCGCTCCACTTCCTTTTCCGGTGCCCGGCCACCGGTTCTGATGCGTACATTGCTCATGGCAGCCGAAGACCTCCTGCACATTGCCGGCCGCGCCTACCGTTCGCGCCTGCTGGTGGGTACTGGCAAGTACAAGGACCACGACGAGACGCGTCGCGCCATTGAGGCCAGCGGCGCTGAGATTGT